>NZ_CAWNIB010000221.1:0-25298 GCF_963874405.1 Vibrio sp. V08_P9A1T1 | reverse complement strand
GAATTATTACATTTAACTGCGCGATATCGGGCTCTTTATGTTAAAATAATGTTAACTTTTGTGGGTTTTACAACCAAAATTCATTTATAACTATAAATGCTCAATGGAGCTGAGTGAGCAAGCCCGTGAAAGAAAGAAAGTCAAGACCTGTTAATTTAGATTTACAGACCATTCACTTTCCGATCAGTGCGATAGCATCCATCCTACACCGAGTGTCTGGGGTGATGATGTTCGTTGCGGTCGGAATTTTGCTGTGGTTACTCTCCCTCTCGTTAAGTTCTCCGGTAGGTTTTATGGAAGCCAGCAACATTGTGAATGGCTTTTTCGCAAAATTTATTTTATGGGGAATTTTAACAGCGCTGTCTTACCACATTGCAGGTGGTATACGCCATTTGCTGATGGACCTGGGCCACTTTGAAGAGTTGGAGTCAGGGGCTATGAGTGCCAAAGTCGCCTTCATCGCAACAGCAGTGCTTTCAGTTTTAGCGGGAGTATTGGTATGGTAAAACATGTTTCTTCTTTTGGTCGTAACGGAGTGCATGATTATCTGCTGATCCGTGCTTCTGCGATCATTATGACTCTTTATACTATCTACCTAGTCAGCTTCTGTGCTTTCTCTGGTGATATCTCCTATGTTTCATGGACACAGTTTTTTGGTGGAACCTTTACCAAAGTCTTCACAATGCTGGCGTTAGTCTCTGTCCTTATCCATGGTTGGATCGGTTTATGGCAAGTATTAACGGATTACATTAAGTGTTCTAAATTGCGTGGTGGCCTGCAATTGGTCGTTATCGCAGTGCTCTTTGGATACTTCTTCTCTGGCTTATTTGTATTGTGGGGTGCGTAAGTGACTATTCCAGTTCGTGAATTTGATGCCGTAGTGATCGGCGCTGGTGGTGCTGGCATGCGTGCAGCACTGCAAATTTCAGAGCAAGGTTTATCCTGTGCTCTGCTTTCTAAAGTTTTTCCAACACGTTCTCACACGGTTTCGGCTCAAGGTGGTATTACCGTTGCGTTAGGCAACGCGCATGAGGACCACTGGGAACAACATATGTATGACACGGTGAAGGGCTCCGACTATATCGGTGACCAAGATGCTATCGAGTACATGTGTAAGAATGGTCCAGAGTCGGTGATTGAACTAGAGAAAATGGGTTTGCCTTTTTCTCGTTTTGACAATGGCACCATTTATCAGCGCCCATTTGGTGGGCAATCCAAAAACTTTGGCGGTGAACAAGCGGCTCGAACCGCTGCTGCCGCTGACCGTACTGGTCACGCACTACTTCATACCTTGTATCAACAAAACATTAAATATAAGACCACTATTTTCTCTGAGTGGTACGCACTTGATTTAGTGAAAAATGAAGAGGGTGCAGTACTTGGCTGTACCGCCTTGTGTATGGAAACAGGCGAAGTTTGTTATTTCAAATCTAAAGCCACAGTATTAGCGACTGGCGGAGCTGGCCGTATCTATGCTTCAACCACCAACGCGCACATCAATACGGGTGATGGCGTGGGCATGGCTATCCGCGCTGGCGTCCCAATGCAAGATATCGAAATGTGGCAATTCCACCCAACAGGGATTGCTGGTGCTGGCGTTCTTGTGACGGAAGGGTGTCGTGGTGAAGGTGGTTATCTTTTAAATAAAGATGGCGAACGTTTCATGGAACGTTATGCACCAAACGCGAAGGATTTGGCTGGTCGCGATGTAGTAGCTCGCTCAATGATGATTGAGATCCGTGAAGGTCGTGGTTGCGATGGTCCATGGGGTCCACACATCAAGCTTAAACTGGATCACCTTGGCAAAGAAACTCTGGAATCTCGTCTGCCGGGCGTATGTGAGTTGTCACGTACGTTTGCTCACGTCGATCCAGTTAAAGAACCGATTCCAGTGATCCCAACCTGCCACTACATGATGGGAGGAGTACCGACTCAAGTTTCAGGTCAGGCGATTAAGCAAGATGCTAAAGGCGCTGATGTGGAAGTTCAAGGTTTGTTTGCGTGTGGTGAAATTGCATCAGTATCGGTGCATGGCGCGAATCGTTTGGGTGGTAACTCTCTACTGGATTTAGTGGTCTTTGGCCGAGCAACAGGCTTGCATCTGGGCGAAACGTTGAAAAAGCAAGCGGACGCAAAACCTGCCACAGAAGCGGACATTGAAAAATCGCTAGAACGTTACAACCGCTGGGAAAACAGTACAGGTGGTGAAGATCCCGCGCAAATTCGTAAAGATCTGCAACGTTGTATGCAAAATAACTTCTCGGTGTTCCGTGAAGGTGAAGCGATGGCTAAAGGTCTTGAAGAGCTTAAAGTGATTCGTGAACGTTTGAAGAACGCACATCTTTCAGACAAGTCAACCGAGTTCAACACTCAACGGATCGAGTGTTTAGAGCTGGAAAACTTGATGGAAACAGCATTTGCTACCGCGGTTGCTGCAAATTATCGTACCGAAAGCCGTGGAGCCCACGCTCGCTTTGACTATCCTGAACGCGATGATGCTAATTGGTTATGCCATTCAATTTACAACCCTGAGACTGAAAGCATGTCGAAGCGTAGCGTAAATATGGAACCAATTTATCGTGAAGCGTTTCCGCCTAAAGCGCGCACATACTAAGGAGAAGGCACTATTATGAAATTGAAATTCTCTTTGTATCGCTATAATCCGGATGTCGATCAAAAGCCTTACATGAAGGATTATCTGCTTGAAGTAGAAGAGGGCTCTGACATGATGTTGTTGGATGCGCTCATTTTGCTGAAAGAGCAAGATCCCACCATTGCTTTTCGTCGCTCGTGCCGTGAAGGAGTGTGTGGATCTGACGGTTTGAACATGAACGGTAAAAATGGATTAGCGTGTATCACTCCATTATCTGCGCTTTTGGCCAAAGGCACGATCGTTATTCGACCTCTGCCTGGGCTACCAGTCGTCCGTGATTTAATTGTCGATATGGCCCAGTTTTATGAAAATTACGAGAAGGTTAAACCTTATCTTGTGACTGACGGAAACTTGCCTCCGGCTCGTGAGAACTTGCAATCACCAGAAGAGCGAGCGCATTTAGATGGTTTATATGAGTGCATTATGTGCGCTTGCTGCACAACTTCATGCCCTTCTTTCTGGTGGAACCCGGATAAGTTTATCGGCCCAGCAGGTTTGTTGGCGGCTTATCGTTGGCTAATTGACAGCCGAGATACCGCAACAGATGAACGTTTATCTAATCTTGATGATGCTTTTAGCGTTTTTCGTTGCCATGGCATCATGAATTGTGTAAGTGTTTGTCCTAAGGGATTAAATCCGACGAAAGCCATTGGACATATCAAATCAATGCTTGTGAACCGTTCGGTTTAAAATGAATAAAAATTGCAGGTCTTCAGACCTGCCTTTTATAGCTCGGCATAGACCGAAGCAAACGTGAAAACTACTGGTTAAGGGAAAATATGCACAACGGCGTGATGAAGGCATGGCTCGAGTCTTCACACTTGGCTGGCGCCAATGCAACTTACGTAGAGGACCTCTACGAACTGTATCTAAGTGATCCTGATCTGGTAAGTGAGGAGTGGAAACGTGTTTTTGATGGCTTGCCTGCGCAAGCTGACAATGTGGTTGAACAGCCACATTCACGTGTCCGTGACTACTTCCGACGACTCGCGAAAGAAACAAAGCATTACAATGTCCAAGTTAGTGATCCAGATGTCGATGCTAAGCAAGTAAGAGTCTTGCAGCTGATTAATGCTTACCGTTTTCGCGGTCATGAAGCGGCTCAACTCGACCCCCTAGGTTTATGGCAACGCCCATTAGTGGCAGAATTAGACCCAGCGTTCCACAATCTTAACGAAGGTGACTTCGAAGAAACTTTCAATGTCGGCTCTTTTGCTATCGGGCAAGAGACAATGAAATTGAAAGACATTTATCAAGCCCTCAACAAAACCTATTGCGGTTCCATCGGTGCAGAATACATGCACATTATCGACACTGAACAGAAGCGTTGGATACAACAACGTCTTGAATCAGTCGTTGGTCAACCTTCTTTCAGCAAAGAAGAAAAACGAATTTTCCTCGAAGAATTGACAGCCGCAGAAGGCCTTGAGCGTTATTTAGGCGCGAAATTCCCTGGTGCGAAACGCTTTTCTTTAGAAGGTGGCGACGCACTCATCCCAATGATGAAAGAGTTGATCCGTCATGCTGGTAGTACAGGCATGCGTGAAGTTGTGATTGGTATGGCGCACCGTGGTCGTCTTAACATGCTCGTCAATGTCTTAGGTAAAAAACCTCAAGATCTGTTCGACGAGTTTGCGGGTAAGCATGGTGAAAGTTGGGGAACGGGTGATGTTAAATATCACCAAGGTTTCTCTGCTGACTTTGCGACACCCGGCGGTGATGTGCATCTAGCCTTAGCATTTAACCCTTCGCATCTTGAAATTGTTAACCCAGTCGTAATTGGTTCAGTTCGTGCTCGACAAGATCGATTGGGAGATGAAGACGGTTCGACAGTGCTACCTATTTCGATTCATGGTGACTCTGCTATCGCTGGCCAAGGTGTCGTTGCCGAGACATTTAACATGTCTCAAGCGCGTGGTTATTGCGTGGGAGGGACGGTACGTATTGTTATTAACAACCAAGTTGGTTTTACCACGTCAAACCCTCGTGATACACGCTCGACTATGTATTGTACTGACATCGCTAAGATGGTTCAGGCACCCATTTTCCACGTCAATTCTGATGATCCAGAAGCAGTTGCTTTCGTCACCCGCATTGCGCTCGATTATCGTAATGAATTTAAGCGTGATGTCGTCATTGATCTGGTTTGTTATCGCCGTCACGGCCATAACGAAGCCGACGAGCCAAACGCAACTCAACCGCTGATGTATCAAAAGATCAAAAAGCATCCTACGCCGCGTAAGCTTTATGCCGATGTTTTGATAGAGCGTGGTGAGTTTGATATCGAGATTGCCACACAGTTAGTCAACGAATATCGTGATGCTCTGGACCATGGTGAAGTCGTGGTGAAAGAGTGGCGTCCAATGGCACTGCATTCTGTTGATTGGTCACCGTATATTGGCCATGAATGGGATATGCCATGGAATAATAAAGTTGACCTTGAGCGTTTAAAAGAGCTGGGTAACCGAATTTGTCAGTATCCAGAAAGCCATAAACTGCAAAGTCGTGTGGATAAAATCTATACCGACCGACAAGCGATGGTTAATGGAGAGAAGCTTCTCGATTGGGGTATGGCTGAAACGCTGGCTTATGCAACCTTAGTTGATGATGGAAAGCGAATCCGCATTTCGGGGCAAGACTCTGGGCGTGGAACCTTCTTCCACCGTCACTCGGTATTGCATAACCAAAGTGACGCAAGTACCTATATTCCATTGGCGAATATCCATGATAAACAGGGTCCTTTTGAAGTATTGGATTCGGTTTTGTCGGAAGAAGCAGTGCTAGCTTTTGAATATGGCTACGCGACAGCGGAGCCGAGTGGTTTGACGATTTGGGAAGCTCAGTTTGGTGATTTCGCCAATGGAGCTCAAGTCGTGATTGACCAGTTCATCTCTTCCGGTGAACAAAAATGGGCGCGTTTGTGTGGTTTAACCATGCTGCTACCTCATGGTTATGAAGGGCAAGGCCCGGAGCACTCATCAGCACGCCTAGAGCGTTATTTGCAACTGTGCGCCGAACAAAACATGCAAGTGGTGGTTCCCTCTACGCCAGCGCAGGTATACCACATGCTGCGTCGTCAGGTTGTTCGTCCAATGCGTCGACCATTGATCGTTATGTCACCAAAATCGTTGCTGCGTCACCCACTATGTATATCAACACTGGAAGACTTGGCTGACGGATCGTTTTTGCCGGCTATCGGCGAAGTTGACGATCTCAACCCAGCGAATGTCAAACGTGTTGTGTTCTGCTCTGGTAAGGTTTACTACGACCTGCTTGAACAGCGCCGCAATAACGAACAAGGTGATGTTGCTATCGTCCGTATTGAACAGCTATATCCATTCCCGAAAGAAGAAGTGGAAGCGGCTATCGCTCAATACACTAATGTTGTTGACTATGTATGGTGCCAAGAAGAGCCTCAAAACCAAGGTGCTTGGTACAGTAGCCAACATAACTTCCGTTCTGCCATTCCAGCCGGTGCTGATCTGAAATACGCAGGTCGCCCTGCATCAGCATCACCAGCCGTTGGTTATATGTCGGTACACTTGAAACAACAAAAAGCGTTGATTGAAGACGCTCTGACCCTAGCTTAACGAACTAGAAGTAAAAGGAAGACACAGATTATGACAATTGAAATTCTGGTTCCAGATCTACCTGAATCAGTGGCTGATGCAACAGTCGCGACATGGCATAAAAAGCCAGGTGAAGCCGTCGCTCGTGATGAAGTACTCGTTGAGATTGAAACTGATAAAGTAATTCTTGAAGTGCCAGCGCCTGAGGCGGGTGTTCTCGAAGCCATTATCGAGCAAGAAGGTGCGACGGTGCTTTCGAAACAGTTATTGGCGAAATTAAAACCCGGTGCCGTTGCAGGTGAACCGACGAAAGATACCACCAACGATACAGAGCCGTCTCCTGATAAACGCCACAAAGCCACATTGACAGACGAAACGAATGATGCACTTAGCCCTGCGGTACGCCGTTTACTCGCCGAGCATGGTTTGGAAGCAAGCCAAGTGAAAGGCTCTGGTGTGGGTGGGCGTATCACGCGTGAAGATATTGATGCTCATCTAGCGGCTGCAAAATCAGCGTCAGCAGTTGCTTCAAGTCAACCTGAGCCTGTCGTTGCGATGGCGCGCAGCGAAAAACGTGTACCGATGACGCGTTTGCGTAAACGTGTTGCGGAGCGTCTGCTTGAGGCAAAAAATAGCACGGCGATGTTGACGACGTTTAATGAAGTTAACATGAAGCCTATCATGGATCTTCGTAAGCAATATCAAGGTCTGTTTGAAGAGAAACACGGTATTCGTTTAGGCTTTATGTCTTTCTACGTGAAAGCGGTAACAGAAGCGTTAAAGCGTTACCCAGAAGTGAATGCATCTATTGATGGCCAAGATATTGTGTATCACAGCTATTTTGATATTAGCATGGCAGTTTCAACGCCTCGTGGTTTAGTGACTCCGGTTCTTAAAGATTGCGATACGCTAAGCCTTGCCGAAATTGAGAAGGGCATCAAAGAGCTTGCACTCAAAGGAAGAGATGGCAAATTGACGGTTGAAGAACTGACTGGCGGTAATTTCACGATTACGAATGGCGGTGTGTTTGGATCGTTAATGTCAACACCGATCATTAATCCGCCGCAAGCGGCCATATTGGGTATGCACAAAATCCAAGACCGCCCAATGGCTGTGGATGGCAAAGTAGAAATTTTACCAATGATGTACCTAGCACTTTCTTACGACCACCGTTTGGTGGATGGCCGTGAGTCAGTTGGTTTCCTTGTTACAGTAAAAGAGCTACTTGAAGATCCAGCACGTCTGCTACTGGACGTGTAACCTCACTGAACGTTGTTCAGTGAATTTAAGGCTAGGCAGGCTCACGTCTAGCCTTCATTTAAGCAAAAGGCTACAAGCTATCCTCTTGGATAAATTGCAGCCGCTTAATTTGAGAAGCACCCTACAGATATATGGCGCAGCATAGCTGCCGCTTTATGGAAATAATAAATCCCTTAAGGGATAAACAAACGGAAGAACATAATGAATTTGCATGAATATCAAGCCAAACAGCTGTTTGCAGAATTCGGTTTGCCTGTACCGGAAGGTTATGCCTGTGATACTCCACAAGAAGCTTTTGAAGCGGCGGGTCGGATTAGTACAGCGAAGAAAGTTGTTAAGTGTCAAGTGCATGCAGGTGGTCGCGGTAAAGCGGGTGGCGTTGAGTTGCACGACACTAAAGATGGTGTCAAAGAGTTTGCTCAAAAATGGTTAGGTAAAAATCTGGTTACTTATCAAACGGACGCAAATGGTCAGCCAGTATCAAAAATTTTGGTTGAAGAAGCTTCTAATATCGCGAATGAGCTTTACTTAGGCGCTGTTGTTGACCGTGCGACTCGTCGTGTCGTGTTCATGGCCTCAACAGAAGGCGGCGTGGAAATTGAAAAAGTAGCGGAGGAGACTCCGGAGCTGATTCATAAAGCCGCGATTGATCCTTTGGTTGGTCCGCAAGCCTACCAAGGCCGCGAACTTGCTTTCAAACTTGGCTTGGAAGGCGACCAAATTAAGCAATTTGTGAAGATCTTTCTAGGTCTTGGCGCTATGTTTACCCAGTATGATCTTGCATTGCTAGAAATCAACCCATTAGTTGTCACCGCTGAAGGGAACTTGTTGTGCCTTGATGGCAAGATCAACATCGACTCAAACGCACTTTATCGTCAACCTAAACTTCGCGAAATGCACGATCTCTCACAAGAAGATGAGCGCGAAGCTCATGCTGCTCAGTGGGAACTGAACTATGTTGCTCTTGATGGTAATGTTGGCTGCATGGTGAACGGTGCTGGCCTTGCAATGGGCACCATGGATATTGTTAACCTTCATGGCGGAAAACCTGCAAACTTCCTTGATGTTGGTGGTGGCGCAACCAAAGAGCGTGTTGCTGAAGCGTTCAAAATCATTTTGTCTGATGACAACGTGAAAGCCGTATTGGTTAATATTTTCGGTGGTATCGTACGTTGCGATATGATTGCAGAAGGCATTATCGGTGCGGTGAAAGAAGTTGGTGTAACGGTTCCCGTAGTCGTGCGTTTGGAAGGTACAAATGCGGAATTAGGACGCGGAGTACTTGCAAATTCTGGTCTTGATATCATTGCAGCTGAGTCGTTAACGGACGCAGCTCAGAAAGTTGTTGCTGCGGCGGAGGGTAAATAATGTCGGTACTTATTAATAAAGACACCAAAGTAATCTGCCAAGGTTTCACTGGTGGTCAGGGAACTTTCCACTCCGAACAGGCGATTGCCTACGGTACACAAATGGTCGGTGGGGTTTCTCCGGGTAAAGGTGGTCAAACTCACCTTGGTCTGCCTGTATTTAATACGGTGCGTGACGCAGTGAAAGCAACGGGTGCAACGGCAACCGTTATTTATGTACCTGCACCATTTTGTAAAGACGCTATTTTAGAAGCAATTGACGCTGGTATTGAACTTATTGTGACGATCACTGAAGGTATACCGACTACCGATATGATTGACGTAAAAGTGAAGCTCGAAGAGACTGGTGTGCGTATGATTGGTCCGAACTGTCCGGGTGTGATTACACCGGATGCGTGTAAGATCGGCATCATGCCAGGCCACATTCATAAGAAAGGAAAAGTGGGTATTGTTTCTCGTTCAGGAACGCTAACTTATGAAGCCGTTAAGCAAACAACAGATGAAGGCTTTGGTCAGTCAACGTGTGTTGGTATCGGCGGTGACCCAATCCCGGGCTCTAACTTCATTGATATCTTGAAACTATTCCAAGACGATCCTGAAACAGAAGCGATTGTGATGATTGGCGAGATCGGTGGTACAGCCGAAGAAGAAGCCGCGGCATTCATTAAAGAGAATGTCACGAAACCGGTTGTGTCTTATATTGCTGGTGTGACAGCGCCTCCGGGTAAACGGATGGGCCATGCTGGTGCTATCATTTCTGGTGGTAAAGGGACAGCTGATGAGAAATTTGCAGCGCTTGAAGCCGCGGGTGTGAAAACCGTCAAAAGCCTTGCTGATATCGGAAAAGCATTGCGTGAAGTGACGGGTTGGTAATCACGCCTCCCTCAGTTTGAAGATAAACCCCGAACCTTGTTTCGGGGTTTTTACTTTAGATTCAATAGGTTTTGATACTAGCGTTTTACAAGTTGACTGCACATAAACATCGTTGTAGCCGTCACGACAACCGAAGGGCCTGCAGGTGTGTCAAAATGCCACGAGAGGATTAGCCCGCCCAGCACAGCTAAAGCGCCAACCAAAGAAGCCAATATTGCCATTTGCTCTGGGGTTTTTGTGAGTCGCCTAGCGGTCGCCGCGGGAATAATCAGCAGCGATGTCATAATCAGAGCACCAACAAATTTCATTCCTAGTGCAATCACCACCCCAATCAATAGCATCAGCAGCAAACGCATTAAATCAACGTTTATGCCCTCAACAAACGCAAGTTCTTCGTTCACTGTAGTTGAAAGTAATGGCCGCCAAAAAAGAAATAGCAGTGCACTTACTGCAATCGCTCCCCCCCAAATGAAGGCTAAATCGGTAAAGTTCACTGCCAATAAATCGCCAAAGAGATAGCTCATTAAATCGATGCGAACGTTATCAAGGAAGCTTACTGCAATGAGACCAATGGATAACGAGCTGTGAGCGAGAATGCCGAGCAAAGTGTCTGTCGCCACAAGCTGCTGTTTCTGCATAGTAACCAAAATGATTGCAAGCCCAAGACAGCAAACGAGCAACGCAAGATAAAGGTTGATATCAAGCAAAAAGCCTAGCGCCAATCCCATCAGCGAGGCGTGTGCGAGGGTATCGCCAAAATAAGCCATTTTTCGCCAAACCACGAATGACCCAAGGGGACCTGCGATAACGGCAATACCAAGGCCTGCTAATATTGATGGAAGAAGAAATTCAATCATGATGGTGACCGTGTGAATGATTTGAACAGCAAGTTGCATCTCCTTTCACAGGTTGGCCTGCTAAGTCGTGATGATGCTGATGTTTGTGATGGTAAAAAGCTAAGGCTTCGCGATTGCGCGTACCAAATAAAGCGATATAGCTTGGGTGTTGAGTAATCGTTGCAGGTGAACCGAAACAGCAAACATGGTGATGAAGACAGATAACATCATCCGTTTTTGCCATCACCAGATGCAAATCGTGAGAGACCATGAAGACACCACAGCCGAAACGATGTCGTATGGCATCGATAAGATCATACAGATCAATTTGCCCTTGCACGTCAACACCTTGAGCTGGTTCATCAAGAATTAGAATATCTGGGCGTTGTAGCAATGCACGGGCGATAAGAATCCGTTGCGTTTCACCACCAGACAGCTTATGCATATCATAATCAAGAAGATGCTCTGCCCCGACTAGCCTGAGTGCGTCTAGCAACTCTTGTTGACTAAAACGTCCGGCCAAACTTAAAAATCGTTTAACGGGGAGTGGTAACGCATCATTAAGTTTTAACTTTTGAGGAACATAACCAATTTTAAGGTTTTTTACGCGCGTCATCGTTCCGCTATGGACGGGCTGTAGCCCGAGCAATACTTTAACGAGCGTCGACTTGCCCGCACCATTAGGACCTATCAGTGTGGTAATCTTCCCTTTTTCTAGGTTGATACTGACATTGTCCAAAACACGGCGGTTGTTGAATTCGACACAAATGCCTTGCAGCTGAATTAAGTTGGACATGAATGGAACTTATTTGCAATTCGGAAGTGTTATAATGTAACATTTCGTTCCCTTTAACGCTATATACCGAATGGAAAAACCATCATGTTGCGTCAGATTATGCTCCTTCTTTGCTTAATAACATTATCGCCTTTGGCGTGGTCTACGGTCATTTTGACCAGCATCAAGCCGATTCAGATGATTACATATGAATTGACTCTCGATGTGAATGAACCAGAAGTACTACTGGGGGCAAATACCTCACCGCATGACTATGCGTTGCGCCCTTCTGATGTTAAAAAAATCAGAGCGGCGGATTTAGTGATTTGGTATGGAAAAGACCTTGAGCCATTCTTAAGTAAGACATTAGCGAGTCACCACAACGTTTTGACCATCAGCCAAATTGATGGCCTGACACTGAGAGAGCTCAGTGGCGAACAACACGATCATGATGGGCATCACCATGGTATGTATGACCCACATTTTTGGCTTGGAACCGATCAAGCCAAGCAAGTGGCAGCGGCGATTACCGCAAGTTTAGTGAAAAGTGATAGCGCTAATGCCGAGCAGTATAAAGTAAACTTAGTCCGCTTTTTGGCTCAATTAGACTCGACTCATCAAGCAATCATGCAGAAGATGAGCAAAATTAGTGATAAAGGATATTATGTTTTTCATGATGCATACGGTTATTTTGAACAGCAATATCATTTGAATAACCTCGGCCATTTTACCGTTAGTCCTGACAGAAAGCCGGGTGCTAAAACCCTAATCACCATTAAAAATTCAATCATTAATAATGAAGCGAAATGCGTGTTTTCAGAACCTCAGTTTACCCCGGCGGTGATTGATACTGTGACTCGTGGCACTAAGGTTAAAACGGGAGTACTTGATCCATTAGGCGCAGATATCAAAGTGAAAAGTGGCAGCTATTTTGAGCTGTTAAATCAGCTGAGCAACAACTTTTACACTTGTTTGTCTCAATAGATGTACGCTGTATTGTATGTTGTACGATCTGCACTGAAATCTAGGATAAAGATTCACAGATTGTCGCTTTCTTAGCTTCAAAAAGCCTTATCTTTGGTTAGAATGTTTTGATAATTATCGCCACGAAAAAACAGTTTGCAATGTGGCGTGCTATTGATTGAGGCTCTGTCTGTTGAAAGGAAAGAACGACTATTTTAAACCTTTGCTCTGGATCTTGGGTTTTCTGACGCTTTTATTAGCGCAGGGGACACAAGCTCTAGACAAAGCACCTTCCATCTTCTATCCATTGCCAGCTCAGGCTCAAGGGAAAATTTTTGCCGCACAAAATTTGTTTTTAGGTGAAGAAGGGGGAATTTGGATACACGATGTGCATGGCAAAGTGGTTTTCTTTGATGGACAAAACATCCTTCCCCGGCGTGGCTCAGTGCTTTCACAAGAGAGCGAAAATATTACCTATCTTAATAACGCTTTTTGGACGTTCATTGATAATGAACTTTATCGAACTTATCCCGCACAAGATCGCGAATTAGTATTTAGCTTAACGCCTGGAATCATCATAAAAAAAATAGGTTCGTCAGGTAATTTCATCTGGTTAGCCGATGAGACGCACTTTTATACATACCATGCGCAAACCCACAAGTTAGTTACTTATTCTTTTAAAGAAATGTATCAATTAAATCAAGCTAGTCGATTGATCGTTAATGATGCGAAGTTTGTGCTTTCTAAATGGGTATTAGCCACTAATGCTGGAGTCTATCTGTCAGATGGAGAGAGTTTTTCTCACGTGCTCAGCTCTGGTAAAAACTTCATTGAGAAACTCTATTTTTCCGAGAAACGCAGAGAACTTGTGATTGGAACGCTCAATGGTGGGCTGATTATTGATGTCGAGGACCCAAAGCGCCAACAAAAGTTGGTTGGAGATTCCCATGTATTATCTGTTGCTGAGACAGATCAAGAATATTGGATTGGTACTGAAGATGGATTATTTGTTCATTCGTTTTTGACAGGTAAAACCGTCAAGTTAGAAAGTAATGACCAAGACAATAATGGGTTACCAGGCAATAAAATTTATTCATTGGTCAATGACTTACAAGGTGGGATTTGGATCGCAACGGATAAAGGTGTTCGCTACTTTTCTCTGTTTGGACAAAAATTTAAGCGCCATTCCATTGTACAGCTCAACAATAATCCCATAACAAAAATTGTGACAAGGTCAGATAATAAAGGCTATTTGTTTTTAACTCGACAAGGGTTGTACCAAGTCGATGCTGAAGATTGGCAAGAGCCTAAACTTATTTTCCCTGGAGAAGTGCATGATGTTGCTCAAATAGATGATCATTCTCTATGGATAGCTACACATACAGGCATCGTTATTTATCACTTGCAGACAAAAAAGATGATAGAAACGAGCGTTTTACCTCTGAAGCTGCGTTCGAATGATACTAAACACCTTGAATTTGATCATGAAGGACTGTTGTGGGGAGCAACAGGTAACCATTTGTGGTCATATCAGTTGGCCGATAACTCGCTAACCGATTTCGGTTCTGAATGGTTTGTTGATGCATTTTTGCCTGCAAAAATAATAAAACTTAAGTCAACTCGGCGAGGGGTATTTATCGGCACTGACCATGGTGTTTATCTTTTTGACAAAGGCAAAATTGTTTTTCTCCGAGCGACTAGTCATTATGGACAAAGCATTGATATATTTGAGAGTAGCAAGGGTGATGTTTGGTTTGCTAGTGCTTATGGCGTCTTTGTTTTGGCACATGATCGTAGTGATATTCGATCTATTGATATGGTTGAAGAGAATATTAGCCCCAAATGTTTAACTGAAACGGGCAACGGTATTTGGCTGACTTCCTCACAAGGAATCTCGCTCTATAATCCTATGGGTGAGATGGTAAAGCATTTTGGTGATCCACACGGATTGATGAATAATGAATTTAAAAGTGGAGTTTGCGAATCAAGTATTATCAATAACCAACAGCAGTTGCTGCTAGGTTCCCGTTTTGGCTTAGTGACAGCATGGTCCTCTGAACTCACGGTTGCTACCCCTCCTAATACCAATATTATCTTTAGCCAAGTGAATGTCGATCACATTCCTGTCATGTTCGGTCGTGGTCGTTTTCAGACACTAGAACTGGAATATGGAAGTTCGATAAGCTTTTTGTTTGGTGCATTGCCAGAATCGAGAGCCTTATCATTGGAGTATCGTATAGCAGGGGATAAGGAGTGGCAGAGATTAGAAAGTGCTCAGTTGACACTTGATCACCTGTTACCTGGACACTATCGTTTGCTGGTGAGAAATTACAGTCCAAATCCGCAAAACAGTATGATAAACAGTCTATCATTTATTGTGGATAACCCGTGGTATTGGTCTTCATGGGCTATTGTTCTTTACCTTTGCCTTTCTATAGGCCTTATTGCTTTTGCTTCATGGTGGCGATCTCGTTGGGTTACCAAAGTAAACCGAAAGTTAAAAGCTCAGGTGGCCTTGAAAACGGATCAACTACGGCATCAAAGCAAAATTGTTTTGACTAATAACCAGCAGTTGCGCAAGCAATTACAAATTCGCCATATCGTTGTTGAACAGATGTTAGATTCTATTACACCTACATTAAATCAGCTGATTTATCGCTCGCAACTCCATCAACTCGCGCGACTTGAGTCTTTAGCTTTAAAAGTAAAACGTGAACTGGCGTTACTTCGTAATGTAAGAAATGATAAAACAGCGACTCAGTTGCTCTACGACCTATCGATAATCTTGAACTCTTGTGTGGACGGATGGCGTGAAGAGTTCGCGAAAGCGAATATTTCGTTGGCGGTGAACAATGAGCTTAAACAAGCTTATATTGAATCTGCCCATTTTAACCTAGACATCATTTTCAATACGCTACTGTCTGATGCGGTAAAACGTCTTTACAGAAATCAAGAGCTACAAATTCATTGTTATGAAAGGGAGAAAAGACTGTTTATTGTGATGATTGACTGTGGCGATCAGGTGCAATCCATCAATAGTGATAAGCGTATCTCTGGTTTTGAACTAGAGGAGATGCAACTGTTAGTACAGCGCAGTGGTGGGGAAATACATATTTTTTCATCGCCAGAACGAAATTTAGTTGAGCTTTCTTGGCCATCAGTAGAGCTTGTGAGTGATGCACCCGAAGTGATCGTTGTAGAGGAGCATTCAGAGGACAAGTTTATTGATGTAACGGAAAAAGAGTGGCTTAAAAAAGTAGAAAAATTGGTACACAATTACTATTCAGATCCTGAATTTAGTACCTCTAGTGCGGCCAAATCACTCTTCGTATCGGAGCGTAGTTTGCAGCGTCGTTTTAAAGCGATCACCAATAAAACATTCAAAGAGTATCTAAATGAGATCCGCTTAGAGAAAGCGTGCCAATATTTGCTCGCAGGAGGAAAAGTCGCCCAAGTCGCTTTTGATTGTGGGTTTAATGATCCGTCTTATTTCAGCCAAAGATTTAAACATCACTTCGGTTTATCGCCAACCCAATTTGTTGATGATAACGAGTAATACCGCCCCTGATAAATAGTGATAACTTTCCCACTTGAAACTGCAGCGATGTTAGCGACATTCAGTCACCCTAATCACAAAGCTTATTCAGGTGTGTGGAGATGAACTCACTTTCCGCCGGCCTGCAATCAAGCTGTATCTCCCTTCTTGATTAGATTGGCTGCTGTGTTAGCTGCGCATATTTGTCTATGCTTGCGTAGATACACTCATTAATACTCAAAGTCGTAATATCAATTTATTTTGGAAATAGCACTTACTCAATAAACAGGCTGGGTCGGTGATTGTGTTGCGGTAAAGATGAGATGAGTAGAAAAAAAAGATCGTGGTATAGCCGGGGGGACTATACCACGGGTGTCAATGACACCTTCGCTTGCTGCCGGAGTGATACGAGTAACACCCGTACCACCTCTGGAATTTGTATCTAAGGAGTAATTCCTTTCGATGGATTTACTATATGGCAAAGGACTTATTTCATTTATAAAATTAACGACAACCTAGTATAAGAAAAACGACAAAATATATAATTAATCATAACTAATTGATTTTAATGGTTTATTTTTATTTTATCTGTTTTTGTTTATTTTTTTATGTTTAGCTAATTTGTGCCTGATAATTTTTTAACGTTTTTAACGTCAGTTTATTTACCGAAAACAACGTGATGGATTTATGCAATCTTTGATTTCACGCAATAAAATAGAGGGTTAGCGCGTGTATTATTCGCCTGTTAATAAAAATATTTCTCATTACCACTACCATTGAGAGCAAGATAGATGAAATTATCTCAATTAAATGAAGGGGATAGCGCGAGCATTGTCGCGTTCAATCAACTTCCAAATGACATTCGTAAAAAATTGATGGTGATGGGCTTGCTGCCTCTAACTACTGTTACGTTAATCAGAAGAGCTCCTATGGGAGATCCACTTCAACTTGAAGTGAGAGGCGTCTCTTTAGCGGTACGTGAAAATATAGCCGCTTGTATTGAAGTGGAGAGAGCGTAGTGCGATATCAAATTCTAACCGTTGGTAACCCTAATAGTGGCAAAACAACGTTATTTAATGGGCTGACTGGTTCTAAGCAACAAGTCGGTAACTGGGCTGGTGTTACAGTTGAGAAAAAAACGGGTCGCTACACTCATTCTGGAGATGAATTCATACTAACGGATTTGCCGGGCATCTACGCACTTGACAGCGGGAATGACAGTAACAGCATTGACGAATCCATTGCCTCTAGAGCGGTTCTTACACATCCTGCTGATTTAATCATTAACGTTGTGGACGTGACGTGTTTGGAGCGCAGTCTCTATATGACGCTTCAATTGAGAGAGCTCGGGCGTCCAATGATTGTGGTTTTGAATAAAATGGACGCTTTAAAAAGAGAGCGTCAAAGCCTAGACATTCAACAACTTGAGAAAGTTCTAGGTTGCCCCGTTTTTATGCTTTCTGCTACCAGTAAAGAGCAGGTGAGTCGATTCAAAGAAAAGCTGCATAAAGTACTGCTGCAAGGCGTAGCTCTTAAAGAACTGCTATTGGATTACGGTAGTGCATTTGAACAATCGATCGGAAAATTAGCCACTATTTTTCAACATAAGCAAGTGGCACCTCGCGCATTGGCTATTCGTGCTTTAGAAAATGATCTTTTGGTGATTAATGGATTACCAGAAGTGCAGCGTGAGCTTATCCAGAAAGAGCAATTGCAAAGTGGTTTGGATATTGATCTGCATGTCGCTGATACCAAATACACATTTTTGCATGAACAGTGCCAGCAGATCCGCAAAACCGAAGGGAAACTAAGCCACAGTTTTACACAAAAAGCAGATAAGCTGATTTTAAATAAATGGGTGGGTGTACCGTTTTTCTTTGTGGTTATGTACTTAATGTTTATGTTCTCGATCAATATTGGGAGCGCTTTCATTGATTTCTTCGACATTGGCGTCGGGGCGTTATTGGTTGATGGCGGGCACTACTTACTGGATGATCATTTGCCTATTTGGCTAGTGACATTATTAGCAGATGGCCTTGGCGGAGGTATTCAAACCGTCGCCACATTTATCCCAGTTATCGCTTGTTTGTACTTATTTTTAGCTGTACTCGAAAGTTCAGGCTATATGTCTCGCGCGGCTTTTGTTTTAGATAAAGTGATGCAGAAGATAGGCCTACCGGGTAAAGCGTTTGTTCCGCTTGTTTTAGGATTTGGTTGTAACGTTCCCGCGATTATGGCGACCAGAACTCTAGATCAAGAACGTGAACGTAAATTAGCGGCATCGATGGCACCCTTTATGTCATGTGGTGCACGTTTGCCAGTGTATGCGCTATTTGCTGCGGCGTTTTTCCCTGAAAGCGGTCAAAATGTAGTTTTTGCTCTTTATTTATTGGGCATTTTAGCCGCAGTGTTCACTGGTTTGGTTTTGAAGCATACGCTCTATCCGGGTTCAAGCGACAGCCTAGTGATGGAGATGCCAGATTACGAGATCCCAACGCTGCAAAACATCATGATCAAAACATGGCAGAAATTAAAACGTTTTGTTCTCGGTGCAGGGAAAACGATTGTCATCGTTGTTATGATCTTAAGCTTCCTCAATTCAGTTGGTACTGATGGCAGCTTTGGTAATGAAGATAGTGACAACTCCGTGTTATCAAAAGTGGCTCAAGTGGTTACGCCGGTATTTGCTCCTATTGGTATCAATCAAGATAACTGGCCAGCGACAGTGGGTATCATCACGGGTATTTTTGCAAAAGAAGCGGTAGTCGGAACATTAAACAATTTATATACCTCTGCTGAAGGTGATGAAAGTGAATATGACCTAATGGCGAGCCTACAAGAAGCGGTTATGTCTATTCCAGAAAACCTAACGGGATTAAGCTTCTCTGATCCGCTCGGTATCGAAGTCGGAGACTTGACAGACAGTAGCGCAGTGGCTGAAGAGCAAGCCGTAGATGCCTCAATCTTTGGTAATTTGAAACAGCACTTTGTCACTGGTCATGCCGCATTTGCCTACCTTATCTTCATTTTGCTTTACACGCCTTGTGTTGCAGCCATGGGGGCTTATGTTCGTGAGTTTGGTGCGAATTACGCTCGTTTTATCGCAGTATGGACGATGGGGCTTGCGTATGGTGGCGCTGCGCTTTATTACCAAGCGACAAGGATCACTGAAACCCCAGTTGAAAGTTTAACGTGGATTATTGCCATTGTTATGGCGAGTTTGTTGACCTTTAAAATGCTTAAGCGAAAAGGACTCCAGCAGAAAACGGTGCTTGAGGTACAAGTGGCATGATATTAAATGAGTTAAAGCGCTACATTGAAGAGAATGGGATCGTTAGCCGCTCGGCGATTGCGAAAAAGTTTTCGCTCAGTGAGGACGGCGTTGACGCTATGTTAGCCGTGTGGATACGAAAAGGTGTGTTGTCGCGCACTATCGATACCAACAAGGCTAACCGCGTAACAAGAGTGCGTTATGGGCTTAACCGAAATAACGGGCTGTCTTTGACTGTCGTACTTTAGTCATAATTGATGCTAGGCATTCTGTCTGATAAACGAAAGCCGCTGATGTCAGCGGCTTTCAAACTTTTACCCAATCTATCTTTTACCTAATGTATGGTGTGAGAGACGACGTTTATCCTTTTCTAAAAATAGAACTCAGTGATAGAACATTTTGGATTCTGGTTAAGATCGCTTGCTGTTCTTGTTCGGCTCTCACTATCCCTTGAGTATTTCCCCAGATAGGCCCAGGCCATGCTATGTCATTTTTAAATCGAGCAACATGGTGAATATGGAGCTGAGGAACTATGTTACCCAGTGCACCTAAATTGAGTTTATCTGGACAAAACGTGGCTTCAAGAGCTTGGCTAACGGCTTGAGATTCGCATAAAAATTGTTGCTGTTCCTGCATTGGTAGATGATGCAGCTCTTTCAAATTGGCACGTTTAGGCACCAGAATAATCCAAGGCACGGCATTATCTTTATGGAGTAATGCTAAGCAAAGAGGAAATTCGCCAATGACGGAAGTGTCTTTGGCCAGTTGCGGGTGGAGTTCAAAATTCATGTCAATCTCACTTGCACGGATGTTATCACCGATAAAAGAAAAGGCTGACCATGGTCAACCCTTTCATTCACTCATAGCTGTCGTTACATACGTTCTAATGTATCAATACCGAGTAGCGACAGACCTTGCTTGATGGTTTTTGCTGTCAACGCAGCCAGTTTTAGGCGGCTTTGTTTCACACTTTCATCTTCAGCGACTAAGATTGGGCATGCTTCATAGAAGCTAGAGAATTGGCCAGCTAATTCAAATAGGTAGCTACACATAATGTGAGGTTGGCCTTCGCGGGCAACAGCTTGTACCGCTTCTTCAAACTGCAGAAGTTTCGCAATCAAAGCTTTTTCTTTCTCTTGTGTGACTTTAATTTCACCCGTCAGGTTATCCATCGATACGCCTGCTTTAGCAAAAATTGACGCGACACGTGTGTAGGCATACTGCATGTAAGGTGCAGTGTTACCTTCAAATGCCAACATGTTGTCCCAGTCAAACACGTAATCGGTAGTACGGTGCTTAGAAAGATCAGCATATTTCACTGCGGCCATCGCGACAGTATTGGCAATGTTCGCTTTTTCTGCGGCGTCTAAATCAGGGTTTTTGGATTCAATTAATTTAGCGGCACGCTCTTGCGCTTCATCGAGAAGATCGGCCAGACGAACAGTACCGCCAGCACGAGTTTTGAACGGGCGGCCATCTTTGCCTAGCATCATACCAAAGGCGTGGTGTTCAAGAGTCACTTCGTCAGGTACATAGCCCGCTTTGCGGACAATCGTCCATGCTTGCATTAGGTGTTGATGTTGACGCGAGTCGATAAAGTACAGCACACGGTCCGCACCCAAGGTTTCATAACGGTATTTTGCACACGCGATATCGGTTGTGGTGTATAAGAAGCCGCCATCACGTTTTTGGATGATAACGCCCATCGGCTCGCCATCTTTATTTTTGTATTCTTCAAGAAAAACGACTTGTGCGCCATCATCTTCTTGCGCCAAACCTTTTTCTTTTAAATCGGCTACGATGCCGGGCAACATGTCGTTGTACATGCTTTCGCCCATCACATCATCGCGCGTCAACGAAACATTCAAACGATCATAGTTACGCTGGTTTTGGATCATGGTGATATCCACCAATTTTTTCCACATTTGAGCGCAGAATTCGTCACCGCTTTGTAGTTTGACCACATAATTTCGTGCTTTAGCGGCAAACACTTCATCTTCGTCGTAGAGTTTTTTTGACTCACGATAGAAAGCTTCAAGATCGGAAAGTTCCATTGAAACTTCGTTACCAGACTCTTGTTGCACACGTTCAAGGTTGGCTATCAACATACCAAATTGCGTGCCCCAGTCACCGATGTGGTTGGCGCGGATCACTTTATGGCCTAAAAATTCCAAGGTACGTACAACGGCGTCACCAATGATGGTTGAGCGTAAGTGGCCTACATGCATCTCTTTGGCAACGTTAGGCGCTGAGTAGTCTGCGACGATCGTCTTCTGCGCTTCTTTGGTTACACCAAGGTGCTCATCTGCTAGGGCGATATCCGCTTGTTTAGCAAGAAACGCTTCACTGAGGAAAATGTTGATAAAACCCGGGCCTGCAATTTCCGTTTTGCTCGCAATGCCATCGAGGTCCAGAACATCCAATACTTTTTGAGCAAATTCTCGCGGGTTGGTACCCAGTTGCTTAGCTACGCCCATAATGCCATTGGCTTGATAGTCACCAAATTGCGCTTTGGCCGATTGGCGAACAGCAGCAGGACTGCCAGCTGGTGCGCCTGCGGCTTCAAGAGCCTGAGATACTTTGTCATTAATCAGTGCTTGGATATTCACACGCGTTTCCTTTAATTCTTGGAATTGCAAAGGTATGCATTTTATTCACCATTTAGTGCCAATACATATCTTAATTTTGTTCATCATTTGGCGCACATAATACCAATTTTATTGAGGCGCTTATAGGGACTAAATTAGGAAATTTTCTACTTTTCGAAGAGTTGTTGGTACTATTAGACGATAATCATCATTTTGGACCATTTAAATGCTTGAACCATTAAAGAATGCAGCGCTTCATCCTGAACAGCTTAAGCAGAATTTAGATAAATTTATGCATAAAATTCAAGAATTAACCAAAATTTTGCATATTGATTTATCCACAAATCGAGCTGACCACATTGCACTGCGCATTAATGATCGTAAATTAGCGTCATTAGCACATGCGGCATGGCTGGAGGAAGGGCGAGAAATATCGAGTGCTCAGATAAATGGCCGTCCTATCATTGTGATTGAATTTGCGGTGCCGCTATCGGCTAATGGTTGGTCAATAGAATGTTTGGAATTGCCTTACCCTGCCGAGGGGAAAATTTACCCAGAGCAAAGCTGGGAGCATGTGGAATTTGTGGTGCCATCTGAGGCACAAACCGCGCAAGCCTATTTGCAGGATATACTGTCGGTTTACCCACGATTAAAAGAATACTGGACAACATTAGACACTCAAGGTGTTCAAGTTAAATTGTCCAGTCCAAAAGGGGAAGGGGAGCGATTACATAACCCGACGGTTGCATTTAAGTGGCAAGGCGTGTGCATTAAACTGCATCCCCACTCTTTAAAAGAGATTGTAAAATCAGAGCAAAGATAAATTGCTCTGATGGCGATGAAGTACGGTTATCCTAAGTTATAGCTTTTAGGCCGAAGCTGGAACGCTTCAATTGAGCCAATTTCTTGCCCTAAACTGAGTTTCTGAACCGTTTGATGTGCGTTTCCTTGGCTGTGCATGATCAGTCGATTGGCGGTCCTTGGTTTTAGCTCATTGACCACAAAGCGGATCATATCACTGCGACTGAGTGATTTCAGTTCACTCAAAACCTGCTCTCTTTGATCAAAGCCGGCATCTTTATTGCCGATAGCAACCCAAAGTCTTTGCGCACGGCTGCGAAGGGTGGGGTCGGGCGTTGAAATTTGATTCCATAAACCGCGCTTACTGCTGTGCCACTGGTATTCGTTGAGCTCCAGCAACACCATGTAAAAAGCATTTAAAAATTCATCTACAGCGCTAATCAGCTCATAAGGGGCAGCATTCGGTGACTGGACGTAGAGTACGATGCCTGGGTGACGGTTTAATGGCATGTTGCCCGTTCCGACCATATAACCAAGTTGCTGCTTAGTGCGAATTTCATGAAAAAATGTAGCGGACATCAAGTGATTAGCTAATGAATATAAGGCGATGCTGCGCGGTGCGGCATCATTGCACTGATAATAGACCACCACAGCAGAATCTTCTTGATCGCAGTGAACCTCTTTTTGAAAAGTCCCACTCTCTCCGAGCATGACGAGTGGTCTTAATGATTCCTCGTACTGTTGATCTTTGACTCGTAATGCATTTTTAAGCGTATCTGCCATCGCTTGTGCATCACTTCTTAACCAGTCGCCATAGACAAACATCTCAACATGAAGTTGCGCTAATATTTGTTCAACGAAATCACTGAGCTCATCGACTTCTATCTGTTTTAAGGCACCAAGTAGCGTTTCATAAGGAGGGTTGTTGGGTTGTAAAATACCCGTCATTGCATTGAAAAGCTGCGAAATTGGACGATCTTTAGTGGTATTTTGCCAGTTACGAAGCAGTTGTTGCTTGATGGTGTTAAAGCGTTTTAGGCTAAAATCACGTTTAGCAAAGCGTGCGAGAATCATCTCCATTAACTGTGGTTGTTTTTCGCTAAAACCAGAAAGCATCAGGGTGACGCCGCCTTGATGAGCGTACATGTTGTAACTCATCCCAGCAATTTCTGCTTGATAAGTTTCCGTGGCCAGCGAGTCTAAAAACATTTCCACACAGAGACGTGTTTTAACAATATTTCGAGCAGTGGCTACCGAGATGGGGCTATCAATCGCGATGTAAATTACCCCTTTAGGCACTCTAAATTCATGGTCTTGTAGATGCCATAAACGAAAGCCTGGTAACTCTTCAATGACTTCCGGGTGTAAAGACGTTGAAGGCTCTAACGGTTTTGGGTCTAAGTCGTAACAGATAAAAGGATTGAGTGGCGGTAAGTTTGTTTCAATGTCGCAAGGGGTTGCGAATGCTGCAAGTTGTGACGCCGATAATGGAGTAATTGAATAGGGTGTAAAATACCATTTCGCTTTCTTATCGTAATACCCATCTTTAGCAATTAACGTGGCGCGTAGATTTTCAGGAGTTAAATAATGAAGTGCTTGCTTAAGTAGTGATTCGTTGTAGCCCGCCATCATGTAATCGCCATAGATGGTGTCTTGCGGCTGATAGTGCTGCATATTAACCACTAAATGGCTGACCATGTCTAATGGCCTTGTCGTTTCTTGAAAGCGAAAAGCCGATTCAAGCACCGCTCTTTTCTCAAGGTAACGCCATTCGTTTAGCCCCTGATCTGCGATTAATTTAATCTGAGTAAAGAGTGACTGGATGATGTTATCGACCTGTTTTACGCCTTCATGTGTCAGGCTAAAACTTATCGAAAACTCACGATAATTGCTGCCACTCGCGCCGCCTCCAGCCGATAAGGACGTGATCCAACCTTTCTCTTTTAATGCCAGCATTAAACTGCCTTCACCTTCGTAACCGATGAGATGGGCGAAATAAGAGAGAGGTTTGACATGATAAAAGTCATCCGTGCTTGGGGCAGGGAAGCTTAAAATCAGTTTGCGGATCTCTTTTCGTGGCTCGATTTGAATCAAGACGCCTCGGTGCGCGTCTAAAACAAAAGGCACCTCTATTTTTTTCGGGCCGAGCTGTTTATTTGGGATGGAGGAAAATTCATCTCTTGCCCACTGCTCTAACTCATCAAGTGTCTGTGGGCCTGCTAGCGAGAGCGTCATCAAATCAGCCGAGTAATTTTCATGGTGAAAACGGACAATTTCTTCACGGATAGAGACACCATTTCTATCACACAGCGTTTCTAAATTACCCACTGAAAATTTAGCAAACGGGTGTTGCGGATTGATGGTTTCTTTTTGAACCTGATAGAGCCTTCTCGAATCATCATTCTGTTTGAGTTTAAATTCAGAATCCACCGCTTGGCGTTCTTTATCTAGGGCTTCTTCATTAAACAAGGGGGCACAAAAGAATTGGCTGAATCGGTCCAAGGCTTTTTCAAAATGATTTGGGCTTACATCAAAGAAAAAACAGGTGTGCTCTGTACCAGTCCATGCGTTATTGCTGCCACCATGTTGATTAATAAAACTTTGAAACTCACCAATTTTCGGGTACTTTTCTGTGCCTAAAAACAGCATGTGTTCCAGATAGTGGGCAAGACCTTCTCTGTCTTCAGGGTCATCAAAATGCCCCACATTAATCGCTAAAGCAGCGGCTGACTTTTGTGCATCATCCGCTTGAATAAGTAATGTTCTCAGACCATTAGTTAACGTAATGTAGCGGTATTGGTTGGTGT
>NZ_CAWNIB010000220.1:0-2484 GCF_963874405.1 Vibrio sp. V08_P9A1T1 | reverse complement strand
TTCTTTGTAAATTTAAGCCCTAGAAGCTCGTCAGTTTCTCGGTTATTTCTTCTTTGCCAAGTGCTTTTCGTGGTTTAGGTTTTGGTTTCGAAGTTGTCCGTTTTACTTTGTTGCTTGAAAGCAATAATGTGTTTTAAATTAGGCCGTTGGGTGGCAAATCTCCGGCTAAAGTGCAGCAGCTAACAAACGGCTCAAGAGGGATTGCCAACGCGTGGCGGCTTTAGTACAAAATTGAAGCTCAGTGTTTACAGTGTGTTTTTTGAGTTTGGCTATGCGTCGTCAACCCCTTAGCCGGGCGTTAGGGCTCTTCTTAACTTCAATGTTTGTCACACTTTAGTACTATTTAATTATCCCAAGAATATGCATCTTGTATTATTACGTCATATTTAATTTTAATTAGTAGGCAGTATGGAAAGCGCAGATAAATTGGAAATGCATTACTATTTCAATGATGATAGCCATTCAATGGATGCTATTGTTAAAAATAAATGTGAAGCAGAAATCTTAGCCATACTACTTGAAGCCGCCGATATCCTCAAAATCGATATAGACGTGAACTCAGAAGTTTATCGAGAAGGCGGACTGAGAGATTTCTGGCGTGTTTTGGGTAGTAACAATAACCAAGTAACTATACTTCTTATGATTGTAACGGTTGTTTTGTCTAGGGTTCCATTATCTGACCCTGAAGTTAATGCTTTGGAGAAGGAAATCAAACAGTTAACAATAGAAGAAAAGAAACTCAATATTGAAAAACTGAAGCTAGAACTGAAGGAAAAGACAGTACAACAAATTGGTGAAGAAACTATTGGTAAAGCTGCGCGCCATGTTGATAAGAGCTTAAAAATTGTTAAACGCCGTTCTAATTTATACAGCCACTTATCTTCATATCATAAAGTCACGCGCGTTGGCATAAATGCAGTTTCCCCAAGTTTTGAACCGTTTGTTGATGAAAGAGTTATTGAAAGAGCTAATTTCAAAAACTTTATTCTATCCTCAAATAAGCTCAAATCTGACATCGATGAAGGAGCTGTAATAGAAATTATATCTCCAGTTTTACGTGAGGGTCGGTATAAGTGGAAAGGTATCTACGAAGATAAACCTATCTCTTTTGATATGCATGATGCGGACTTTAAAGAAGAGGTGCTGCTCGAAAAAGTCGGATTTAAGCATGGATCTACAATAACCTGTGTATTACGCATTGCTCGTGAACTGGATGAAGTTGGTGAAATCAAAATTACTGGATATTCAGTAGCTACGGTAATTGAAATAACAGAAGGCACAGAAACTAAAGCGACCAAACAAGGGTATCGATACATGCATGCGAAGAAAATGCGTGATTCTCAAGGAGATCTATTTACGTCCTAGCCCTAACAAACGGCTCAAGAGGGATTGCCAACGCGTGGCGACTTTAGTGCAAAATTGAAGTTCAGTGTTTACAGTGTATTTTTTGAGTTCGGCGGTGCGTTGTCAACCCCTTAGCCGGGCGTTATGTGTTTGATGAGTTTTTAAGGTCAAAGCTACGATTTTATTGAGAATTCGTTCCGTGTTTTCGGCAAGTTGGCTTGCTCGAAATGGATTCTTGAACAATCTGAGATTGATCATTTCCAAGGTTCTTGGGTTGCCTCAATGGAGTGCTGGAGCTGGTTTGCGTTGGGTTTCGGTGGTTTCAAATCGCTTTAATTGAAATGTCTTTTTGACTGATTCACTTGTTGAAGTTCAGCTCTGAAAGTCTGGTGACGCAAAAGGTTTTGTTGTGGCTGAAAGGGCGCTTTCTTTGTTGTTGATTCTGCAAGTGGCTCTCTTTGGCTCAGATCGCTGTGAAATTTAGGTTTTGGTAAGCATCGTTTTTGTACGTAAGTTATTCAAATTTCTTCATTTCTACGGTGGTTTACTTTGACTTTACGGTAAAAATCACATAACAAGCAATTTAAGAGGGATTCCCAACGCTTGGTATTTTTGCTTCTACTTCAAATTTAGTGTTTACGGTACAATGCTTTAGGTTGGGTGGTAGCGTTGCTCACCCCTTAATTGGGCGTTATGACTCATTCAATTGGCTAGGGCTGTATATAAAAACAGTTTTTCTTGTTTTCATGCTTTAATCTGTATAAGTTACCCATCATTTTCTAACAAAGCAGGCAATTAACAAGTGCGTAGTTCATTGAGAAAAAAGGTAATTCAAGTTTGTTCCAAGAAGATTGAGCAGAAGGGTGATAATGTAGGCGTTTCATTTTATGCATTTTTTGCTAATAAAAATGACGATCCAGATTTGTTAATGGAAGCCGCCACATGGTGGATTCAAGAACACAAATTAGATCATTTTGAAAAAGCTCATAAAATCATGGCAATGGTAAAATCTGATATTTAGTGAACTGAGCCATAACAAACGGTTTAAGAGGGACTGCCAACGCGTGGCGGTTTTTGCTTAAATCAACATTTGTGATTACGGTTGCTATTTTAGGTTCAGTGTTTTGCGTTGTCAGCCCC
>NZ_CAWNIB010000219.1:0-2499 GCF_963874405.1 Vibrio sp. V08_P9A1T1 | reverse complement strand
CCATGGTTCGGATGCGCCGCAGCCAATTGCTTATGGTTCTGGTGTCGTTGAACCGCAATGGGGGGCCGATGGTCGAGGGGCACTGCAATTAGTTGGCCTGGATGAATCTGCGACACTCAAAACGGTTACTGGCTCTGACATTACTGTTGGATTAGTAGGAGCAAATACTCTTACTGGTAAAGATGCAGAAGGGCATTTAGTCTTCAAACTCGAGTTTACACCGACAACGGGAAAATGGGAGTTTTACCAGTATCAAAATATACAATCGCCGTTAGGTGATGGAGATATTGATTTCCAAGTGAAAGTTACTGATGCCGATGGTGACAGTGCTGTGCTTGGTTTTGCGGTCAAGCCTGTGTCTCCACCGGTTATTGGTGAATTGACGCTCAATGTTTCTGAAGAAGGATTACAAGGCGGGATTGCGGATGACGCATCTATCACTGGTTCACAAGACACGACTAACCAGACCTCAGTGGAAGGGCAGCTTAATATTGCGAACACCTCTGAGCTTTCTATGGGGATTCCGGTTGGTACTTACACTTCTAATGGTGTAGCTATTACCTGGAACTTATCTTCGGATAAACAGAGACTGATTGGAACGGTTGCTGACAATAAAGTGGTCGAAATTACCGTAGATAACCAAGGCAAGGTGACTAGTCAGTTACATGCTGTATTCGACCACACGAATAATGGTGGAGAAGATGACCTTGTAATTGATATTCCCATTGAAGCACAAAATTCAAGTGGTATTTCGAGCACAAGTACAATCACCATTGTTATCGAAGATGATGCTCCTATCGCTAATGCGGATGTTGCTTCAATCAATGTATTAGCCGATTCATTTAATTTTAACGGTGTTTCGGCCAAGTGGAGCAATATCGCAGGTGGTTCAAATATTACAATTTATGATTCGCGCGATGCTGACCCTGATTTAGACCAAGTACGCTGGGGAACGAGTGCAGGGTATGGGCAATCAGGGTATGGTTTTATTGATAACGATAGTGGACTAGCTGGAAATATAGCTCTCAATGAGCTAGTCCAACTAGGAACCTTTACTCACTATAATTACCCTATCTATGACTCGATTACGGGGGCAACACTAGATGTAACGTTTTCAGTAACCGATGCTTATGGTCGAGTAACGCCTGTGACGATTACGGTGAATTTTGCCCATAACGAAACACCAAATAATCAGTCTGATCCAAGGGATATCATTACTATTGAAAGTCAATCTGTGACTTTTGAATTTGAAGGTAAGATGTATACAGTTGAAGTCTTAGGTTTTGTTGATAAAAACGGTAATGTTATCAACTCGATAAAGACAGACGAAAATGCATCCAACCAGTTTGACTTGGTGGCAAAGATTGTTGAAGGAAGTGGTTACCATTTGCCAAGTGCTTTAGGTAATGTAATGCATAACGATTTGCACGGTGCCGATGGATCATTGACGGTCATAGGGTGTGTGAATGGAGAAACATCAAGCAGTATTAATACCGGTGTTGGCACTAAGGTTATTGGTTTGTATGGCGAGCTGATTCTGATGGCTGATGGTAGCTATACTTATCAAGTGACTGAGGATGCCTCTAAGATCCCCCTCAACGCACAGGAAGTTTTTAGTTATACCGTGAGAGATAATGATGGTGATGCTGCCAATAGTACTTTAACGATTTCGGTCAACGCTGTAGATAAAAATGGTGTACCCGTAGGTTTACCATTGACGGTTGAAGGCAATGATTTAAATGACATGATAGTTATTAGAAATGGTGAAAACTCACAGCACCCAGATAGATTCGATGTTGCTTTCGGGGGTAATTTGTTAGGTACAGTACGTGATGTTCATGGCAATGAAAACCATATTCACGTAGGGCAAGGTTATAATAATGGCTCTCAAAACCAAACTGTTAGTGGTGGATCGGGGAACGATCATATTGAGACGGGCTCTGGAAATGACGTCATTTATGCAGGAATGACGGGATCTCATGGTTACAGTAGTGATGATGATTTGGAACTTTCTGCGTCTGAGATTGCCAATCATCACGTAATGACAGGCAATCTTTCTGGCACTGATTCAATGTTAGATAATGATGGTTTGTTATTATCGAACGATGTATCAAGCCGTAATGCTGACGTTGTTAATAGCGGTAGTGGCAATGATCGAATATTTGGTCAATCTGGCTCTGATATCCTTTTTGGTCATACTGGTGATGATTATATTGATGGTGGTTCTCACAACGATGGTTTGAGAGGTGGTGAAGGTAACGACACCCTTATTGGCGGCCTTGGTAGTGATATCTTAACGGGTGATAGTGGTGCAGACATATTCAAATGGGTTGAGATGGAAACCGCGACTGACCGCGTTACTGACTTCCATCGTTCGGAAGGGGATTCGTTAGATTTTTCCGATTTGTTTGAAGACATGACCAAAGATGAGATCACAGCATTGCTTGATGGACTGGGTGGTGTAGATCATCAAGGTGTTGCGGACGATGTATCTATCCG
>NZ_CAWNIB010000218.1:0-2512 GCF_963874405.1 Vibrio sp. V08_P9A1T1 | reverse complement strand
GTAAAACAACGATTGCAAAGGCCTGAACAGGGCATTTCATTTACAGAATTTAGTTATAGTTTACTCCAGTCCTATGATTTTTCGGTGCTTAATCGAAACCATGGTTGTTGCTTACAAATTGGTGGTAATGACCAATGGGGAAATATTGTCAGCGGTATTGATTTAACACGTCGTCAGAATGGAGAACAAGTGTTTGGTTTGACCCTACCTTTGATAACGAAATCTGACGGTACTAAATTTGGTAAAACAGAAGGAGGAGCCGTTTGGCTTGACCCTGAAAAAACATCACCGTATATGTTTTATCAGTTTTGGTTATCCACTGAGGATACCGATGTTTATAACCTTCTTCGATACTACACATTTTTAACCTGTGAAGAAATCGATCAGATAGAATGGCAGGATAAGTCAAGCAACGGTAAACCCGAGGCACAAAAGATTCTGGCGCAGAATATGACTCGTTTTGTTCATGGTGAATCAGGGCTACTCAGCGCAGAGCGTATTACACAAGCATTATTCGCAAATAGCCTTGAGAAGCTGAGTTATAGTGAACTCAAACAATTAGAGCTAGATGGTATTCCAAGCATCGAAAGCACTCAACAAGACATTGTAGAATTGTTGGTCGAATCAGGGTTAGCGAAATCAAAACGCATCGCCAGAGAGCTAATTGAAGACAATGCGATTAGTGTAAATGGTGAAAAAATAACACCAGATAATTCACTGCTAGGTTTCCCATTGTTTGATCAATACTGGTTGATTAAGCGCGGTAAGAAGCATTTTGGCTTAGTCAAACGCAAATAAATGAGAAAGAAGTGAAAAAATAAAGGCAATGCGGTTCGGCTCTGTCGTATGAGAGTTGAACGCATTACTTTAAGTATTACAGTGTTTGACTTAGGTAAAAATTAATTAGACGGATCCTGAAAAGGAATGGGGTATAAACAAGTCAACACGAACCTTGTTGATTTGAGGGCACAAAATGAATTGTAGAAGGCAATTTAGTAAGCCATGGGAGTGCCGCCATGCACATCCTTAGCGATGGTCTATCCAACATATGAGTACAAAAAAAGCGAGCACTAAGCTCGCTTTTATCTATTTGATTTTAAATGTAATTATAGCAACTCAACCGACTGTTGAGCGATCACGAATTCTTCGTTAGTTGGTACCACAAGCGCTACTGCATTTAGCATGTCTGATTTTGCGATAATGCCAGCATTACCGAATCGAGCTTGCTCGTTACCTTGCTCATCTTCCACAAAACCAAGAATTTTCAGGTTGCGTAGAATTTCACGACGAATAGGCAATGCGTTTTCGCCAATACCACCGGTAAAAATAATACCGTCGAGCGAATCAAGCGCTGCAAGGTATGATGCGATGTATTTCGCCACACGGTAGGTGAAGACTTGGAAGGCCAATGTAGCGCCTTCATGACCTTGCTCCATGGCTTCTAGAATGCCACGTGCATCGCTGGTTAAACCAGAAACACCCAAGAAACCAGAGGCTTTGTTCAATGAATTAAACACTTGTTCTTGTGTCCACCCCTTCTTCAATAGAAATTCAATGATGCCTGGGTCAAGGTCACCACAGCGAGTGCCCATCATCAAACCGGAAAGCGGTGTAAAACCCATACTGGTATCGACACTCTGACCATCTTTAATTGCGCACACTGACGCACCATTACCAAGGTGAACAGAAATAAAGCTGCTTTCTTCAACTGGCTTGTTGATCATTTTTGCCGCTTCACGGCTCACAAAATAATGGCTGGTTCCGTGGAAACCATAGCGGCGAATACCAAACTCAGTGTATAGCTCTTTTGCAATCGCACCTGTGTAGGCTTTTGCTGGCATGGTTTGGTGGAAAGCGGTATCAAAAACAGCAAACTGCGGTAACTCAGGAAACGCTAGCATTGCCGCGCGCATACCAATCGCGTGTGCTTTATTGTGTAGCGGTGCTAAATCACTAAGCGCTTCAACTTCGTTGACGATTTTTTCGTCTAACTTAACGGTCTTAGTAAACTTCTCGCCACCATGTACTACGCGGTGTCCAATTGCAACGACGTCATCAATCAAGCCGTAGCTTTTCACAAGCTCAACCAGTTTTGCAACCGCCAACAGGTGGTGATTCGCTTCACCTTGAATCGCACAATTGGCTTTTTCTCCGTTAAACTTCCAGCTCATACGGGCATCATCAAGCCCAAAGCATTCACCTAGACCACTCAGTACGGCATCCCCCGTATTTGAATCAATCACCGCAAACTTCAGTGATGAGCTGCCAGAGTTAATAACCAAAACAAACGAGTTCGACATGGGGTAAGTTTCCTGTTTTAGACTAAGTGTTGAAGTATACAACTTCTTGGTTTACGTGACCCTCATTATTCAATAATTTTTTAATCTTTCAACTTTGTTTTAGTTTCAGCATCATGCCAAACGATTTTTTCTTGATCTGAGGCAAGTTATTATTTCTTTTGAAGTGAGAAATATATCAATATTTAAGTCCATCCTGTAGCGCGCAGTAAACG
>NZ_CAWNIB010000217.1:0-2513 GCF_963874405.1 Vibrio sp. V08_P9A1T1 | reverse complement strand
GATGTCGCACTGATTACCGAGAAGCAGCGTAAATGGATGTCACGCACTAAGAATGGCACCTTTGCGTTTACTTTGGTCATCCTCTTCGTATTGTGGCAATCGGAGATCAACGAATTTGCACTGTCAGTGACTGCGATAGCGGTCGCCATTGTAGTCGCATCAAAAGAGATCATCTTGTGTTTTACGGGTTCAATTCAGCGAGCGAGCTCTCGCTCATTTCGTATCGGGGATTGGATTGAAGTCGGAAAACTGAGCGGTGAAGTGATCGAACACAACTTGATGGCAACCGTGATCCAAGAAATCGACTTGAATCATGGTCAATACCACTACACTGGAAAAACTGCGACCTTGCCAAACAGTATGTTCTTCTCGTTTCCGGTAAAAAACCTTAATTTTATGAAGCGTTATGTGTTTCATAACTTTTCGATAGTAGTGCCTGAATTTGTAAATTTGTACCCTTTATTGCCGATTATGCATGAAAAGATTGAGAGCCACTTTGCCCACTTTATTGATGTTGCAAGGCGCTATAACAGCATGATTGAAAAACATGCGGGTGTAGATTTGCCCAGTGCTGAGCCGCACATTCAGATCAGCAGCGCAGCCGCAGGAGAACAGATCGTGCATTTCATGATTTTTTGCCCAACAGAGCGGGCCAACCATTTAGAGCAACTGATCCGCCAAGACTTTATGCAAGCATATGAAAACGCATTTCCACGCGCTTTAGTTGCAACAGAAGTGCTGCCGAGTAAAGTGGGTAGCTAACCGCCGAATAATGAGCGCTCACACAGTATGGTGAGCGTCTTACCTGCAATTACTGTTTGGGTGAGAAAAGATATATTAGTGATGAAAGTGAGATTAACGCTCAATTGCGTGTGTTTTTTTCACCGAAATCCCTAAGCGTTTTGAAAGCCGAGTGAGATTCGCGCGATCCACTTGCAATAATCTTCCCGCTTTTGCCCAATTAAAATCGGATTGGGTCAATGCTTCACTGATCAATTTACGCTGATATTCATCCGTTGCTTCTCGCAGCCCACGTTGCCACACCTTCGCTGTGGTTTCTGTGTCGCTCAACGTACTTGGCGTGTTAACCAGAGGTAGGCTGAAATCTAACTCACCTATGTCGTAGCTGTTGACGGTGATCAACGCTTGTAAGCCTTGTCTGGCTCGTGCTTTCAGCGCTGCGCGGTTGATCACGTGTTCTAATTCGCGAACATTACCGGGCCATGAGTAGTTGAGTAACCCAGCCAGTGCGTTGGGATCGATTTTGAGCTGTGTGATACCGAGCTTGCGACGCGCTTGCTCTAAAAAATAACCTGCCAACAAGGTAACGTCACCATTTCGCTCTCTTAGCGGAGGGATATAAACAGGGTATACGCTGAGTCGATGGTAAAGATCGGCTCGGAATCTTCCCGCTTCCACCTCTTGCTTTAAATCTCGATTTGTCGCTGCCAATATCCGTACATCAATAGTTTGGACATGATCTTGTCCTACGGGCTGAATTTCATTGTTCTGCAATGCACGTAAAATCTTGCTTTGGGCAGCCAATGGCAGTTCACCGATTTCATCGAGAAATAAGGTTCCACCGTCGGCTAATGCAAACTTGCCTAAGCGATGCCGTTCTGCTCCAGTAAAGGCTCCTTTGACATGCCCAAATAGTTCACTTTCGACCAAGTTTTCTGGAATTGCGGCGCAGTTGACATAAATAAGGGGTTGGCGTTTACGCGCTGATAGTTGGTGCAGTGTTCGTGCGACCAGCTCTTTACCGACACCCGTTTCACCATGGATTAAAATGTTGAAATTAGAAGGGGCGACCACTTCCAAATCGGCTTTCATGGCCAGCATCGACGTACTTGAACCGATGATCTCTCCACCTTCTCTGTCCCATGCTTCTTCATTCAGCTCTTCTAAGCGTTGCTGTGATTGTTTGGCTTGTGCTTCAAGTTGAGAAAAGGTCAGTGCCATTTTCAAGGTAGAGGCCGCGATTGCCGACAACGCTTCTAGGCTGCGTTTGGGAATATGCTCAAACATGTTGGGATTAAGGCTATCCAGCGTCAATATACCGAGCAGTTTATCACCAAACAAAAGGGGCAGGCCCATACAAGAGTGCATGGGAAGGTCGCCATCATGATCCATTAATAAACCATCGAAAGGATCGGGTAGTGATGAATTCGCATCGAAAATAACCGGCCCATCAGCGTGGCAAATCTCACGAAAGCGGGGATGTTCATCAATTAAAAAGCGTCGGCCTAAGGTATCGCGAGTCAAGCCTTGCATCGCAAGGGGGATTAACAAATCACCTTGGCGTGAAAGCAGCATCACACAGTCGCATTGAATGGTTTTACGAATCGCATCAAGCAGGCGATTGAATCTATCTTGATCGTTCAAACCACTTGCGAGTCCTATGGTCATTTCAATCAAGGTAGAGATGGAAAAATCTTGCATGGTAAGCACTCAGGTGATGTTTTTGGATATTGTAGTGTCATAATGACATTTTTTGAAGTGTTATTTTGACC
>NZ_CAWNIB010000216.1:0-2523 GCF_963874405.1 Vibrio sp. V08_P9A1T1 | reverse complement strand
ACCTTGTCCTGAACCATTGCCTTGTCCGCCACCTTTAGGTCTCTCAATTTTATCACCAGTAATAAACTGGTCATTACCCGGGTGAACTCGTTCTTTTAGGCCGCCTTTTCCTTGATGAAACACGGGTTCTTTGATGTCGTGATTTGGGATCGACACATCTTCGCCAGACTCGGTGTTGGTGATGGAGCGACGATTCACTGCGTCTGCAACAGATTCTTTGATCTGCTCTTTATGACGGCGTAAAAAGCGTTGTCTATTGACCGCGCTTTTGTTTTTACCGTTCAATCTTCTATCGATAAATTGCGCCATGAGTATCCCCTTGAAAACGTCACCTTTACGTTAGCCATTGTTCGTATGGCTAACGCATGTACAGGTTTTGGTTTGCTTGAAGTTAAGAAGATTTACGGACGCGTAAATACCACTCAGACAACAGCCTTACTTGTTTTTCTGTATAACCTTTCTCCATCATACGAGCGACAAAATCGTCGTGTTTTTTCTGATCATCCGATGAGGTTTTGGCATTAAAAGAGATAACAGGAAGTAGCTCTTCGGTATTTGAGAACATTTTTTTCTCAATGACGGTACGCAGTTTTTCGTAACTGGTCCAAACCGGATTTTGTCCATTGTTGTGCGCTTTCGCACGCAGTACAAAATTGACGATTTCATTTCGGAAATCTTTCGGGTTACTAATGCCTGCTGTTTTCTCGATTTTTTCTAACTCGTTATTGAGCGATGAACGATCGAAAAGTTGGCCAGTTTCAGGATCACGATACTCTTGGTCTTGGATCCAGAAATCAGCATAAGTAACGTAGCGGTCAAAAATATTTTGACCATATTCAGAATAAGATTCCAAATAAGCCGTTTGAATCTCTTTACCAATGAACTCGACATAACGAGGCACTAAGTAGCCTTTTAAAAACTCCATATATCGTTCAGCGATTTCTTGAGGGAACTGCTCGCGTTCAACTTGCTGTTCGATGACATAGAACAGATGAACGGGGTTAGCCGCAACTTCCGTTTGGTCAAAGTTGAATACGCGCGACAGTATTTTAAAGGCAAAGCGAGTCGATAAACCGGACATACCTTCGTCAACACCTGCGTAGTCACGATACTCTTGATAGCTTTTTGCTTTTGGATCGGTATCTTTTAGCGTTTCACCATCGTAGACGCGCATTTTGGAGAAGAGTGACGAGTTTTCCGGCACTTTTAGGCGCGAGAGGATACTAAATTGACCAAGTAATTCTAGTGTGCTTGGTGAGCATGGCGCTTTGGATAGTTCACTGTGTTCAAGCAGTTTTTGGTAAATTTTCACTTCTTCCGAGACGCGTAAACAGTAAGGGACTTTAACGATATAAACCCGGTCCAAAAACGCTTCGTTGTTTTTGTTGTTACGGAATGTCTGCCACTCTGATTCGTTTGAGTGCGCTAAAATCATGCCATCAAAGGGTAGGGCGGATAACCCTTCTGTCCCGTTGAAGTTTCCTTCTTGCGTGGCGGTTAAGAGTGGGTGAAGCACCTTAATTGGCGCTTTGAACATCTCAACAAACTCCATTAACCCTTGGTTGGCTTTACAGAGTGCACCGGAATAGCTATATGCATCGGGGTCATCTTGCGAGAAATGCTCGAGTTTTCGAATATCCACTTTCCCAACCAGTGACGAAATGTCTTGGTTGTTTTCATCACCGGGTTCTGTTTTTGCGACGGCAATTTGATCGAGAATTGAAGGTCGTACTTTGACGACTTTGAATTTGGAAATATCGCCACCAAACTCGTGTAAGCGTTTGGCCGCCCAAGGTGATGTAATTGAGCGTAAATAGCGTTTTTCTATCCCATATTCCTGCTTGAGGATTTCGCCATCTTCAACCACATCAAACAGACAAAATGGGTGGTCATTGACTGGGCTACGAACGCCATTTGCAGACAAAACATAAATAGGCATTTGTTGCATTAAAGCTTTGAGTTTCTCCGCCAGTGAAGATTTACCGCCACCAACTGGACCTAGTAGATAGAGAATTTGTTTTCTTTCTTCTAAACCTTGGGCAGCGTGTTTGAGGTAGGAAACAATCTGTTCTATGGCTTCTTCCATGCCATAGAAATCCTCAAAAGTTTTATAACGAGAAATCACCCGGTTAGAGAAAATGCGACTCAATCGGGGGTGTTTTGCTGTGTCTATCAGCTCAGGCTCACCAATCGCCATTAACAGCCGCTCTGCTGCATTGGCATAAGCACTTTTATCTTCTTTACACAGAGCTAAAAACTCTTGCAGTGATAGCTCTTCATCCTTGGCGGCTTCATAGCGTGCCTGAAAGTGGTCAAAAATACTCATAGTGAATTCCCCTCTGAAAACTGTCTAACTGACAACACCGCTTAAAAACACAAATTAATAACAATTTAAGACTAGTCCGAGTTTGACAATTTTGCTTAACAATTATGTGTTTATTTAAATTTCGTGACACTAATAACGTCGATCAGGTTGAACTATTTAGTGTATGAATATCAAGAGTTCGAGGGATAAGTTGGTGT
>NZ_CAWNIB010000215.1:0-2527 GCF_963874405.1 Vibrio sp. V08_P9A1T1 | reverse complement strand
CAATAAAAAAGTGATTCCATCAATTACAAAGAAGAAATCACTTACTAGCATCAATTAAGGAAATAAACAGCAGAGATATTCATTCGTACATACAGCATGACCGTGTTCAGTCTTAGCTTTTAATACAGACAGAGCCATACTATTCTAGTGCTTTAAAACACTTCAGTTTCAGTCAATTGAGCTATAACCAAACTGCTTATGCACCCATGCACCCACATCAATAATCTCAAGGTTGAGAATTTCACATAATTTCACATGCATTCACACATATCCTTCGGTGACATCATAATATGAGCATCAGTCAAAGCAGACCATAGCCAGCTCATGACTTAAGAAAATTCCCACACCATAAAAAAACTTCCACACCATAAAAATATGAGACTTTCTTCACGAGCTTTACACGAACTCACAAGGGATAAGCTTGATAATTCCTAATGAAAGATTACACTCAATAGTCAGAGCTATTAAGTGGTGTATAGGCTATGGGCAACATATTAAAATCAGCATTGATTATACTTTCCACCATATTTTCAACATCTGCTTTTTCTGAATTAGAATCACAATATTCAATAAGCAAAATTTATCCAAGTAGTGGGCTTTATTCTTCACTTGACAGATCCTGCCAGAAGAGTAATGAAAATATCAATATAGGTATTATTGATGACTTGGATGAACCATTTAGAATAAAATTTGACAATTACATTTCTGGAATCGAGTCAGATTACCTTATGACGATTTTCCCCTGCGAAAAAGATAACATCCGTTACATTTCTTACGCTTCGATGGATGAACTAAAGCGAGCTATGGACGATGGCTTGATTCAATTTTCAATTGCAGGATCCGGTTTTGATGAGGGCGATTATAAAAAGACAACCTTCATTTCAGAAAAGTATGTCGCATTAACTGTTAATGATAGACCTGAACTTAATAGCAACCTTTCGATTGGTTATGTCAATCATTGCTTTAGTAACGAGCTACAAGACTCTGGGTATGATAGTTTCCAATGTGTTCATTTCGATAGTGCCAATGATGCTTATATTTCCATGATCAACGGTGATATTGATTTCGCCATAATAAATTATTTTTCTGCCATATATTTAATGAACAAAATTGATAGTAAGGCTGTAAATATATTTAAGTATTTCGACAAAAATTTTGAACGATACCTTATTTACAAAAACCCAGAATATAAAAATATGGTTAATTTAAAACACTTAAGATATAAAAGCCAACTGATTAAATCTATATGGCACATCGATGCTAGTCATAGCTATCCCATTGAATTAACACAAGCTGAAAAAAAATGGATAGCCGAAGAAAAACCCATTATTTCTGTCGCATTCAATAGTTCTTTGCCACCCTATACTTTCTACGATTCAAAAGGAAATGAAGCTGGTATAATTTCAGATTTCCTTTCAACAATTGGTGTAAAAACGGGGCTGAAGTTTCAGTGGGTAAGAATTACGAAACTTCCTGACATCGTGAGTAACATAATGAGTAATCGTGTTAATATGAGCCCATCAGCATCTTATTCAAAGGAAGTGGACGACTATTTATCTTACACCATCCCTTATGCATCAACCGAAATTTCAGTGGTTACCAGTAAAAAGAAAAATGAAAATACAAATAACACAATTGCTGTTTCTGGTACTTACAACTTAAAAAAATATTTAGAAAATACCTACCCCAATTCAAAAATAATTTTTACAGACAATACATTAACGGCAGTGGAACTCGTTGCGAAAGGAAGTGCTGATTCCGCCTATGGTTACAGTGAAGTCATGAATTTTTTAGTCAATGTATACTTTCAAAAGGAGCTTACTTATAAAGTCATATCAACAAAATATCAAGGCGACCTCAGGTTTGTGATTAGCAAAAAATATGAACATCATGAGATGCTCAAAAGCATACTCGATAAATCCATTGCAAGCCTAGGATTCAGTTACATTGATAAATCAAATGAAAAATGGGATTCTTATCTTGTAAATTCGGAATCTGTTTGGGTAGAAAAAGAAGATAAGGTTAATCAATATTTCTATATTATATTGGTCATTTTGTTTTTAATATTTATATACTTAATTATCTTCTCTCTGAGAGAAATACGAAGAAAGAAAGTATTATCAGAATGGAAATTTAAAGCAAACCTCATTGACGGCATTCCTATTCCTATTGTTGTTAGAGATACTGAATCTAGGTTTGTTCATTTCAATAAGTCATTTTCTGAGTTCAGTTCTAAGGATACAAGTGATTTCTGTATTCTTGGAAAAAAAACTTCCGAGTATCCGAATAAACATTTAGGTAAAGACTTTTTGGATAATGAAGAAGTACGATTTTTTGAAATGCTTAAATCACCTGAACCAACTCACAATACCATTAAATTCATACGAGATGATGAGGAGATGGTACTGAAAGAATGGTCAGTTCCCTATCATGTAGATGGAAAAACTAAAGGACTTATTACTGGTTGGATAGATTTGACTGAAATCAACCATCTTAATTCTCAATTAATAATTTCTAGAGATGAAGC
>NZ_CAWNIB010000214.1:0-2547 GCF_963874405.1 Vibrio sp. V08_P9A1T1 | reverse complement strand
CCTAAAGGTGGCGGACAAGGCAATGGTTCAGGACAAGGTGATGCGAGTGCTGATGGCGAAGGCCAAGATGAATTTATTTTCCAAATCTCTAAAGATGAATATCTTGATCTACTGTTTGAAGATCTGGAATTGCCTAATCTAGAAAAAAATCAAATCAATAAAATTACAGAATGGAAAACTCATCGCGCGGGTTTCAAAACGGCAGGTGTACCGTCGAACATTGCTGTAGTTCGCTCTTTGCAACAATCACTGGCTCGCCGCACCGCAATGACAGCGGGAAAACGTCGTTTAATGGGGGAATTAGAAGAAGAGTTACTGCGCATTCAAAATAGAGAGCCCGCTCAAGTATTAGAAGAGAAGCGACTTAAGCAAGAAATCGAAGCGTTGCGTAAAAAAATTGAAAGTGTGCCGTTTATTGATACGTTTGACCTACGTTTCAAAAACTTTGAAAAACGCCCCATTCCATCGAGCCAAGCTGTTATGTTCTGCTTAATGGATGTGTCGGGTTCAATGGATCAAGCGACTAAAGATATTGCCAAACGTTTTTACGTGTTGCTGTATCTATTTTTAACTCGCACTTATGAAAATGTCGAAGTGGTGTTTATTCGTCACCATACGCAAGCCAAAGAGGTGGATGAGCACGAGTTCTTCTACTCTCAAGAGACCGGCGGCACGATTGTTTCTAGCGCACTGAAATTAATGCATGAAATCATTGAACAACGCTACCCACTCGGCGAATGGAACATCTACGCAGCTCAAGCATCCGATGGTGATAACTGGGCTGATGATTCGCCTCGTTGTAAAGAACTCCTCACCAATAAGCTTCTGCCATATTGCCAGTATTACGCTTATATTGAAATCACTCGTCGCTCACACCAAACCTTGTGGCACGAGTACGAAAAATTACAACCCTCATTTGGCAATTTTGCGATTAAAAACATTCGCACCGTGGATGACATATTCCCTGTATTTAGGGAGCTATTCCAAAAGGAAACAGCTTAGGGAGGCATACTAATGACAACAAAAGCGAAAGGTACTTCAAAACGCAAGAGCAAATTGTTACCAGACGGGCCTGACTGGACGTTTGAGCTTTTGGAGAAATACCATACTGAAATACGCCGGGTAGCTGAGTTTTATCGTCTCGATACTTACCCCAATCAAATTGAAGTTATTACCTCCGAGCAGATGATGGATGCCTACTCCAGCATTGGCATGCCGATTAATTACAGCCACTGGTCATTTGGCAAAAAATTTATTCAAACGGAACAAGGTTACAAACATGGCCAAATGGGGCTCGCGTATGAGATCGTTATTAACTCAGACCCATGCATTGCCTATTTAATGGAAGAAAACACCGTCACTATGCAAGCCTTAGTGATGGCACACGCTTGCTATGGTCACAACTCGTTTTTCAAAGGCAACTACCTTTTCCAAACTTGGACGGATGCGAGTTCTATCATTGACTATCTCTTGTTTGCCAAAAACTACATTTCAGAATGCGAAGAAAAATATGGCGTACCCGAAGTCGAATCGCTGCTCGACTCATGCCACGCGTTAATGAATTATGGTGTTGACCGCTATAAACGACCTGAAAAAATATCGATAGCAGAAGAAAAAGCACGTCAAGAAGAGCGCGAAGCCTATCTACAATCACAAGTTAATGAACTGTGGCGCACCGTGCCCAAAGCAAAAACCAAAGAAGAAGATCTTAAAGTTCGTTTTCCAAGTGAGCCACAAGAAAACATTCTTTATTTCATTGAGAAACATGCGCCACTGCTTGAGCCATGGCAACGGGAGATCGTTCGTATTGTGAGGAAAATAAGCCAATATTTTTACCCACAAAAACAGACACAAGTGATGAATGAAGGCTGGGCCACATTCTGGCACTACACTATCTTGAATCACCTTTATGATGAAGGTTTTGTTTCTGAGAAATTCATTCTTGAGTTTCTACACAGCCACACCAGTGTCGTCGCACAACCTTCTTACAACAGCCCCTATTTTAGTGGCATCAATCCATATGCACTTGGCTTTGCTATGTTCCGAGATATTAAACGTATTTGTGAAGAGCCAACCGATGAAGATAGGGAATGGTTTCCTGAGCTTGCTGGCACAGAATGGTTAGATGCGCTTCATTTTGCTATGCACAACTTTAAGGACGAGAGCTTCATTAGCCAGTATCTTTCACCTAAAGTAATGCGCGATTTCAAGCTGTTTGCCATTGTGGATGACGATCGCAAGAATTTCATTGAAGTTAGTGCCATTCACGATGATATTGGCTATCACGCCATCCGTGAAAAGCTTGCGGCACAGTACAATCTCAGTAATTTAGAACCGAATATTCAAGTTTATAACGTGGATGTACGTGGTGATCGTTCACTGACGCTTCAACACGTTCCACACGATAGAATTCCTTTAGATCAAAGCTGTCATGAGGTACTAAAACACCTTTACCGTTTATGGGGGTTTGATGTCATTTTAGAGGAAGTCAAAGAGAGTGGCCGACGTGAAATTTTAGCGACTTGCCCACCACACGGCGAACGTGAC
>NZ_CAWNIB010000213.1:0-2589 GCF_963874405.1 Vibrio sp. V08_P9A1T1 | reverse complement strand
GTATTAAATTACATTATAAATGGATTATTTTTGGCATTGAACCGTTTGTTAGTAATGTTTGTTCCGAACAAACATTACTAACAAACTAACTTACTGAACATTGACCGATGTATCATCAAACATATAATGTAAACAATCTACATTTCCATTCATTTACCCATAAACCCGCAAACATCAGATAAATAATCGGATTTCCTTGACGGTTAACCATTTTGTCGCTATTAATATGTACCAGACATACGGTTAAATTGACTTTCGAGAAAAAAGATAACCCATTGTAATTACAGCACTTTTAGTTGATAGGTGTAGCATTCAAATCCCTATCTCTCCGCCAAATATCAAGAAAAAGCCTTTGATTATCAGAGGCTTTTTCTATTTATAGCATTTGGAAACTTTAGATGATTAAAAACTCATGTGTCTGGAAGATGCAATCATGTTTGGTCATCGCCTCTTCCTCAATACATCAAGAACGAATCACACGAATACCGATAGGTAAAAAGACATAGCCCGCGCACTATGCGTTTCAATCAACCGTAGAAGAGACCGAAGCCAGCAAATCTGTTGGGCTAGTCCAAGTATAAACCCACTCTTTAATATCTTGCCCACAGGGAGACCGCCATAAACGCTCTCCTTTAGGTCGACCAGCTAAGTAGTCGTAAAATTCGATGGCTTGCTTATTGTCTGCCATCACTTCCAAATACACACCGCTATTAGGGAAATACTGCTCAAACCATGCCGCCATCTCTTTAATCAACTGGCGGCCAATCCCCCTTCCTCGATAATTTTCATCAATGTGCAGAGACTCGATAATGCTGCCTTTGTCAAAATCGTGGTTACCAAAGGCGCAGATAAACCCACACAGTAGCCCTCCCTCTTCAATCAGTAGGACATGTTGATTAAATGGTGGATTGATTAAGCGAGTTTGCCAAATCAGTAAACGGTCTTCTAGAACGTCGTTATCAAGGTACTCTTTGCCTAATATGCCTTGGTAGTGAGTTCGCCAACTTTGAGCGTGTAGCTGAGCAATTCTTTCAAAATCGCAATATTCAGCTGCTTTTATTTCCATATTCTAGTCCTTATTACTTCCTGTAAGGATTAACATCGTCTTTCATACTATTCGGTTCAAATAGAAAAGCAAAATATACTAGTCACAATCCCTTAAAAGAATCATTAAACCTCTTTGACTTACAGTTGTTCGCTGATATTCTAGCGAACAACTGTAAGCTCAAGGATTTTAATCATGGAATCGGCATCAAAACCACCACTTATCTGGATAAACATCGTCATTTTTAGCTTCAGCTTGGGCTTAGCGACGATTGCAGCCCCTTTGTATGGATGGCAATTTGGCTACGGCATGGAGCATTGGCTTTGGCTGATGATTTGTTTTTCCTTTTGCAACCTTTCCATTACCGCGGGATATCACCGTTTATGGTCACATAAAGCCTATGAAGCACATTGGGCACTGAGATTATTGTTTGCATTAGGTGGGGCGTTTGCACTGCAAAACAGTGCGCTACATTGGTCTTCTGATCACCGAGTTCATCACAAGCATGTAGACAATAATGACAAAGATCCTTATTCAGCCAAACGTGGATTCTGGTTTTCACACATAGGTTGGATGCTGCGTCACTACAATAAAACCACGTACGATGACTACTCCAACTGCCGTGACCTGCAAAAAGATAAGATCGTCATGTGGCAGCATAAGTATTATGTGCCTTTAGCACTCGCAATGAACTTGGGCGTTCCTCTGATCCTTGGTTTTATTTATCACGATATACTGGGCATGTTACTGATCGTGGGTGCACTGCGTTTGGTGCTCAATCATCACACGACATTTTTCATCAATTCGCTGGCTCATATATGGGGTAGCCAGCCGTATACTGATAAAAATACAGCCCGCGATAACGGTATTTTGGCTTTCTTCACTTTTGGCGAGGGCTACCACAATTATCACCATATTTTTGAAAACGATTATCGTAATGGGATTTATTGGTGGCAATACGACCCAACAAAATGGCTGATCAAGCTGTGCTCGTGGCTTGGGTTGGCTGGTAAACTGCGCACTTCGCCTCCCCTTAAGGTAGAAAAAGCGAAAGCGTTAATGGCATTAAGCCATGCGCAAAAACAGATCGCCGCGTTGCCCAATCAGCAACTCGTTATGGCCAGCATACAACGTGAATTTGACGCTTTAGTCATGCAGTTGCAAGAGTATTATGAATTAAAGAAACAGCTGATCGAAAGTAAAAAAAACAATATGGTTCGTAGATATGAACACTCCCTATTGATGCTGCGCTATCGACAAGTGAAGCAACAATTAGCACTACAAAAATCCAATTGGCAGCTCATTGTGCGTCAGTACTCCTAAATTCATACTTTACAGATTTGATGAAGCCATGCCTTAAGTGGCTTCATTTTTCTTAGCTTAAATTATTCCCCCCTCTAACAGAACTTCTAGCCGTATATTTGCTAAATGAATAGTTAGAACGACTAAAACATATTCAAAGTTAAAGAATCAACTAGGTTATCAATTGATAATTTTATTGTTTTAGATCATCTAAAGCTCAACTTGCTCTCGTGCTACAGCAT
>NZ_CAWNIB010000212.1:0-2636 GCF_963874405.1 Vibrio sp. V08_P9A1T1 | reverse complement strand
TTGTACATCATTATTATTGCCTACATCGTCTTGGGTAGCGTTACTGGCACTGATGATTATTTCACCAGGCAAGGTTTTTTCTCCTGGCTGAAGCACCCGTACATTGCCATTTGCATCCACAACGATCATCTGACCGAAAGTTAATGTTGTACCTAAAGAAAAAGAACCAAGTTCCATATAATGCCTCTAATAACTTCCGAATTCACAACGATGCGACTGTTTACATTCCTACATCTTTGCTACGTAATTTGTCATTTCTAATGGTAATAAATTAGCATTTAACACCTGTAATACAAAGGAAAAACCATTTTTACACCTTCTTATGTGACGTAGGTGGAGACTTAAGTCACACATTTATAGTTTGAATCAATATCACACTAAAGATGTACTTTATTATAAAAACAATCAACAATGTTTAATAAATGTTAATTGATGATTTGGTGTATGATTCTTCGCTAAAATCAAGAATGTAATGAATATGTTACTGTTTACTGATGAGAATTTAATGTTATTTTGTTGCGTTTTTCCATCAAGCGTCTCGATAATGCAACAGCTAATGCCGTACTATTGCGGCTTAAAAGAAGTAGAAGTCCCTAGAGGAGTGCCCAAGTGAATTGGATGAACATGAAAACGTTGAGCTACGCCATCGCACTCAGCTTCCCGATCTCTGTATATAGCCAGACTCTTGAGCAAGCGGTGTCAATAACGCTTGCAACCAATCCAAATATTAAAAGTGCATATAACGAATATGTGAGTAAGCGCTATAATAGCGAAGCCTCTTCTGGTGCTTATCTTCCAAGGATCGATCTCGATGCTGGTATTGGCTACGAAGCGGTTGATTTAGCCTCTGGTACTGAAAATGAACTTACTCGTAAAGAAGCCACCATTACCTTAACCCAACTGATTTGGGATGGTTCTTCGACTTTAAACGATATTGATCGTACTTCGGCTGATGCCGAATCGGTTCGTTTCCAACTCTTAGCTGACGCTCAAGATATCGCATTAGAGGTCACTAAGGTGTATCTCGATGCAACGAAAGCGTTTGAAATACTGACACTTTCTGAAAGCAACCTCTCAGTACATAAGAAAATATATCGTGATATACAAAAGCGTGTGGAATCAGGCATTGGTTCAACCGCTGATCTTTCTCAGGTTGAAGCTCGTTTAGCTAAAGCCCATGGCAATCTTTTAGCTGCACAGAATAATCTGTTTGATATACATACCCAGTTTAAACGGTTGGTAGGTCAACCTCCTCAAGATTTAATTTTCCCTAGAGCAGACCATTCTGCTTTGCCTTTTACCGTTGATGACGCTTTAGAAAAGGCCTACCAAGATCACCCGGTCATCAAAGTAGCGCAAGCCGATGTTGATTCTGCAAAGTTTCAATATAAACAAACTCAGGGAACAAATTACCCAACATTATCTTTCGAAGCTGCACAAACATGGCGTGATGATGCCGGTGGGATAGAAGGTAGCAGCGATGAATTCTCGGCCATGATTAGGATGCGTTACAACCTGTACAATGGTGGTTCAGATTCTGCGCGCACCGACAGTGCTGCCTACCAAATGAACAAAGCGAAAGATTTAAGAGATCGGACTTATCGTAGTGTTGAAGAGGGGTTGCGTTTATCTTGGAGCGCTCTCGATTTGACATTACAACAGAAAGAATTTTTAGCCGATCATGTTGATTCTGCTTCAGATACGGTTATTGCTTATGAAAAACAATATAAGCTCGGCAAGCGAACACTATTGGATGTGTTGAATACTGAAAATGAGCTTTTCGAAGCAAGAAAAGGTTATCTCGATGCCAAATACGATGAACAGTATGCAAAATACCGTGTTATGAATGCAACTGGGTCATTGTTGAGTTCGTTGAGAGTGGATACACCCAAAGAGTGGCATGATGCGGTGGAGTACTAACATGTTGAAATACTTATGGCCAATGATAGCGAGCTTACTCTTTATCACCTCGACGGCTTCATCTGCTAGAGATGGTTATCCATATATTGATATGCCACTCGCTGATCAAATAGACGATTTACGTGACGATGATTTTGACGGCGTGATTAATGCCAGAGATTTGTGCCCCGAAACACCATTGAAGTCAGAGATCGATAATGATGGTTGTGGCACTTTCATTAAAACCGAAGAGCAACTCCAGCTTAGAATTCTGTTTGCGAATGATTCAGCAATAGTCAACCCCGTGTTTCTAAGTCAAATACGGTCAATGGCCAATTTTCTCAAGCAATACCCTTCAGCTTCGATTGAATTACAAGGTTATGCCAGTAAGGTTGGGAATCCAGGTTATAACTTAGAGTTATCGAAAAACCGAGCTTATAATGTCGAGAAGGCACTTATTAGTTACGGCATTAGCCATACTCGTGTCCGTATTGTTGGTTTTGGTGATACTGAACTGACAGAAAATGGTGATGATGATATTAGCCATGCGATGAATAGAAAAGTTGTCGCCACTGTCGTCGGCCATAAAGGTTCGGTGAAAGAAGAGTGGACCATTTTCACCAAACGCGAGCGTTGAAATCGATATTTATCGAGGATTGGGGCGTTTTCGCCCCTTTTTTCTGTCTAAAATTGTAATGAGTTTACTAGCACAAAATGCTATCCTTGCGCGTCATCAC
>NZ_CAWNIB010000211.1:0-2669 GCF_963874405.1 Vibrio sp. V08_P9A1T1 | reverse complement strand
AGATAGAACATAGTCTGGAAGAGCCTTGCTTATGTCAAGCGAGATAAGTAAGTTACAGGTAAAATTATGACTCCCCCCTCAATGAATCGGTCAGAGATCTAGGAATTCGATGATTTGTCGCGGATATCGCTCAAAGTTCACAAAACTATGATCGCCGCCAAATTCAACCGTCTGTTTTGCTCCCGCCAATTTAGCGACGGCTTGACGGTAATCTAAGACTTCATCACCCATTTGTTGCAACAACCAAAATGACGTGACGTCATTAATTTTAACCTCTAATGCTTTGAGCTCTTCAATATGTTTCGCCTCTAGCCGATAGTGCTCTTGCGTGTAGGGGTTGACTTGTTCGCCTAAAAAATTGACCAATAATTCATACGGTTTGATTGCTGGGTTTATCACCACGGCACGAAAACCAAACAAATGGTTTAACCAAATAGACAAATACCCGCCTAATGAACTCCCCACCAGCGCAATACGATATTGATCTTGATGTTGATGAATAAGATCAAGTAGATATTCCGCAGCTTGCGCGGGAAAACTGGGTAACTTAGGCACCATCACTTTGATATCAGGACGCTGCATTTGGCAATACTTCACCATCACTTGTGCTTTGTGCGACAGCGGCGAGCTATTAAAGCCGTGAATATAAAGCAGCATAGGTTGACGAGTAGGCATCTCAGTATCCATTAGCGTTAAAATCCGGTTGGAATGCGCCGTTAGCTAAACGTTTGACTTGAGTTTCTATTTGACCATCAGCAGATAGCGTCAATTCACGCCATCCTGGGGAAGTGCGATCCAAAGCAAAATCATCTGAATTGGGCTTAAATTGTACACAGGTCGAGGGAGTGGCCATCACTCGGACACCGTGATGGAGTTTATCCATATTTTGATGAACATGACCACACAGGACGGCTTTCACATTGCGATGTTGCGTGACGATATTCCAAAAAGCATCGCTGTCTTTAAGGCTATGTTGATCGAGCCAGGCGCTCCCCACCAATAGAGGATGATGATGCAGCACAATCAAGGTGTGTCGCTGATGGTGCGTCGATAATTTTTCGTCAAGTAAAGCCAATTGTTGATCGCTCAGCCGTCCGTGCGGTACGCCCACCACTTGAGAATCGAGCATCACCATCTGCCAGTGTTCACCGAGTAATACATGCTCCGACTGTTGAATCTGCTCTGACGGGAATACGGCGCCCATATTGGGTTTAAAGTCGTGATTACCGGGAAGCCAAAAACAAGTTTTTTCTAATGAAGAAATACCACGAGAGAAACGAAGATAAGACTCAGCACTATGATCTTGCGAGATGTCGCCCGTAGCCAGAATTGCATCAAATTCAACATTTTGCGCGCAGATCTCTGCCACAACAGCATGAAAGCTATCTACCGTATTAACACTCAACAGGCTGCCATCATCCGGCGCAAACAGATGCGTATCGGTAATTTGTAGCAGCTTGATGCTGTCTGAATTGTCTAGAGTTGGCGACACGTTCAAAATTTATTAATCCAAATTGAATGACTAATTTTCATCTATGACGAAGACTAAATTGGAGCTCGACTAATCCCGTGCTTTAAACAGAAAGTAAGCCAATCGCCTAAAAAGCGATTGATTTGCGCTTTCTCATCTTTTTGCATCATTTGTTCATTCGGGTAATCATAGCGAGCTTTGATCTGATTTATCCGCGCACTTGCACACACTTCGGAAACACGTGCATCGTGGTAAAGCCTGACAGACATCGACGGTAATGGAAATACTGAAACGTCATCACTCTGACAAATCTCCACTAAAGTTGTGTACTTTGTGACCTCTAGCACTTGTAATTGATAGGTCATTTGAGCAGCCTGATAACAGCGTAAGTCACCCACGCTCGGCTGACTTGGTAACAAAGCGTTCAATTTCGCGTAGTTAGTTTCGTACACACGCATTAATTCCGATAAATCAACGTGATACGGTTTTTTCAATGCTAATTCTGCCATTGCAATTGTAACTGTTGATAGTTTAGCTCTAACCATTGTAAAGCGATAATTGAGGCACCATTCTCAATTTGGCCGTTTTTCACTAAGCGGTAAGCCTCTTCACGGCTCATGACATGAACTTTGATGTCTTCACCTTCATAGTCAAGCCCATGTACGCCTTTAGCTTGCGTTGCATCGATTTCACCAACAAAGACATCGAGTAATTCAGAGCATCCGCCAGATGATGGATAATAAGAGCTAATTTTTTCGATTCGGTTCACTTCAATTCCCGCCTCTTCCATCGCCTCTCGACGAATAACCTGCTCGGACGTTTCATCAGGGTCGATGACTCCAGCAACAATCTCCAGTTGCCAAGGATGGGCGTGCTCTAGTGCTCCAACTCGAATTTGCTCTATAATCACGACTTCATCACGCGCAGGATCATAAGGAAGCATAGCCGCAGCATGACCTCTTTCAAACATTTCTCTTTCAATCACCTCACTCCATCCACCTTCAAACAACTTGTGTTTAAAGCGGTATTTCACCATGCGGAAAAAACCTTGGAACAGTGTTTCTTTTGAAATGACGTCCACATCTTGGGGCGTAAAAATGTTGTACTGTTTGTCAGACTGCTGCATTTGAAACCTCGCTCAGTGAATCTCATAGTTTAATCATGGAATTCATCCATCACCAAGGATATTGCTCAACTT
>NZ_CAWNIB010000210.1:0-25412 GCF_963874405.1 Vibrio sp. V08_P9A1T1 | reverse complement strand
CGTCTTAATTATAAAACACATTAACGACGTTTTTTGGTCAGCTCGATAACTCGTAACTGAGCCATGGCTTTAGCCAGTTCACTGGCCGCTTGTGCGAAGTTCATATCGCCATGCTGATTTGAAATATTCTCTTCAGCTTTGCGTTTGGCTTCTTCTGCCTTAGCTGCGTCTAGTTCTTCACCACGAATTGCCGTATCAGCCAGTACTGTAGCAGTACCCGGTTGCACTTCGACAATACCACCCGAAACATAAATAATTTCTTCGTGGCCGTGTAGCTTAACGATACGCACCATACCAGGCTTAATAGCGGTCAGCAGCGGTGTGTGACCATGGAAAATTCCCAGTTCACCTTCGCTACCGGTCACCTGAAACGTTTCGACTTGGCCAGAGAAGATTTTCTTCTCTGCACTGACGACGTCTAGGTGAAAGGTTATTGCTGCCATATCGCCTCCTAGTTAGCCTTATAGCTTCTTAGCATTCTCAATCGCATCGTCGATAGTACCGCAGTACATAAACGCTTGCTCTGGAATGTCATCGTATTCACCAGATAGAAGACCTTTGAAGCCACGTAGCGTCTCTTTTAGAGGTACGTAAACACCAGGGTCACCTGTAAATACTTCAGCTACGTGATAAGGCTGAGTTAGAAAACGTTCAATCTTACGTGCACGTGATACAACTTGCTTATCCGATTCAGACAACTCGTCCATACCCAAGATCGCAATGATGTCTTTCAGCTCTTTGTAGCGCTGAAGCGTCTGCTGAACGCCACGAGCGATGTCGTAGTGCTCTTGACCTACGACGAGTGGGTCTAGCTGACGAGACGTTGAATCGAGTGGGTCGATCGCTGGGTATAGGCCCATTGCTGCGATGTTACGGTTAAGTACAACCGTTGCATCCAAGTGCGCGAACGTTGTGGCTGGAGACGGGTCCGTCAAGTCATCTGCTGGTACATATACCGCCTGTACAGACGTGATAGAACCTTGCTTAGTTGACGTAATACGCTCCTGAAGCACACCCATTTCTTCTGCAAGAGTAGGTTGGTAACCTACCGCTGAAGGCATACGACCTAGCAGTGCTGATACTTCCGTACCGGCAAGCGTGTAACGGTAGATGTTATCGATGAACAGAAGTACGTCACGACCTTCGTCACGGAAACGTTCTGCCATTGTCAAACCCGTCAGTGCAACACGTAGACGGTTGCCTGGTGGCTCGTTCATCTGTCCGTAAACCATCGCTACTTTTGATTTTTCAGGCTCTTCGATGTTTACAACACCGGCTTCCTGCATCTCATAGTAGAAATCGTTACCTTCACGAGTACGTTCACCAACACCCGCAAATACTGAAAGACCTGAGTGTTGCAGTGCGATGTTGTTGATAAGTTCCATCATGTTAACGGTCTTACCTACACCTGCACCACCAAATAGACCGATTTTACCACCCTTAGAGAATGGACAAACCAAATCGATTACTTTTACACCGGTTTCAAGAAGAGCAGTTTCGTTTGATTGCTCTTCATAGCTTGGAGCTGGACGGTGGATAGAGTAAAGCTCTTCCGCACCGATTTCACCACGCTCATCAATCGCATCACCAAGCACGTTCATGATACGACCTAAAGTTTTAATACCGACTGGTACTGAAATTGGAGCGCCAGTATTTTCAACTACCAAACCACGACGTAAACCATCAGAGCTACCCATTACGATTGCGCGAATCACGCCACCGCCAAGCTGCTGTTGAACTTCAAGAACGAGACGTTCTTTTGAATCCACAACATTCAGAGCATCGTAAACACTTGGTACTTCGCCCTGTGGGAACTCTACGTCGACTACCGCACCGATGATCTGTACGATCTTACCTGTAGCCATCGTTAATCCTCTAAACTGTTTGTTTTACCTAAGCTTAAACCGCTGCTGCACCAGAAACGATTTCCGATAGTTCTTGTGTAATCGCCGCCTGACGGGCTTTGTTATACACAAGCTGTAAATCATCAATCAAGTTGCTTGCGTTATCGGTAGCTGCTTTCATCGCAATCATTCGAGCAGCTTGCTCACAAGCAAGATTCTCAACCACACCCTGATAAACCTGAGACTCTACATAACGCAGCAATAGTGCATCGAGTAGAGGCTTTGGTTCAGGCTCATAGATGTAGTCCCAAGAATGTTCGCGTTTCATCTCTTCGCTATTCGATCTAGGCAAAGGTAGTAATTGATCGATCGTTGGTTCTTGAACCATAGTATTCACAAATTTGTTGAACACTACGTATAGGCGATCCAACTCACCTGCATCATATTTCTTCAGCATAACACCAACGGAACCGATCAAATCTTCCAAGGTTGGGCTATCGCCCAAACCAGAGACTTGAGCAGCGACTTTAGCGCCACTGTTTCTAAAGAAAGCCGTTGCCTTTGAGCCCACAATTGCCAGCTCAACCTCAGCACCTTTCTCCGACCAATCTTTCATGTCATGTAGAGCTTTTTTGAACAAGTTCACGTTCAAACCACCACACAAACCACGGTCTGTTGAAATAATGATGTAACCAACACGTTTGGCTTCGCGCTCTTCTAGATAAGGATGACGATATTCTAGATTTGCACTCGCCACATGACCGATCACTTTACGCATTGTTTCAGCGTATGGACGAGAAGCTTCCATGCCGTCTTGCGAACGACGCATTTTTGAAGCTGCTACCATTTCCATCGCTTTCGTAATTTTCTGCGTGCTTTTAACACTACCGATTTTATTACGTATCTCTTTTGCGCCGGCCATCGTTTTACTCTCTTTTAAGGTAATCCGTTATTGGTCAGTGGTGACCCTAGGGTCACCCACCAATTACCAGGTCTGGGTTGCCTTGAAATCGTCAACCAGTTTCTTGAACTGAGCTTCGATTTCATCGTTATAAGCACCCGATTTGTCGATATCTTTTACAAGATCAACATATTGACCACGAGCATACGACAGTAGAGCAGATTCAAAATCAGCCAGTTTATTCAACGCAACATCATTTAAATAACCACGCTCTGCCGCAAAGATAACCAACGCTTGGTCAAACACAGACATCGGAGCATATTGTTTCTGCTTCATCAGCTCTGTTACTTTCTGACCATGGTTTAGCTGTCTCTTCGTCGCTTCATCAAGATCTGACGAGAACTGAGCAAATGCAGCAAGTTCACGGTACTGTGCAAGCGCGGTACGGATACCACCTGACAGTTTCTTGATGATTTTCGTCTGAGCGGCACCACCTACACGAGATACTGAAATACCAGGGTCAACGGCTGGGCGAACACCCGCGTTGAATAGTTCAGTTTGTAGGAAGATCTGACCATCGGTAATCGAGATTACGTTAGTCGGTACGAATGCTGAAACGTCACCCGCTTGTGTTTCAATGATAGGTAGAGCGGTTAAAGAACCGGTTTTACCTTTCACTTCACCCTTAGTGAAACGTTCTACATACTCTTCGCTAACACGAGCAGCACGCTCAAGTAGACGAGAGTGGAGATAGAAAACGTCACCTGGGAATGCTTCACGGCCTGGTGGGCGTTTGAGTAGTAGTGAGATCTGACGGTAAGCAACCGCTTGTTTAGATAAGTCATCATAAACAATCAGTGCATCTTCACCGCGATCGCGGAAGTATTCACCCATTGCACAACCTGCATATGGCGCAAGGTATTGCAATGCCGCTGATTCAGAAGCCGATGCAACAACCACAACTGTGTTTGCAAGCGCGCCGTGCTCTTCTAATTTGCGTACTACGTTAGCGATAGTTGAGGCTTTTTGGCCAATCGCAACATAGATAGAGTAAATACCTGAATCTTTTTGGTTAATAATTGCGTCGATCGCCATTGCTGTTTTACCAGTTTGACGGTCACCGATGATAAGTTCACGTTGGCCACGACCGATAGGGATCATAGAGTCAACTGACTTATAGCCGGTTTGTACTGGTTGATCGACTGATTTACGGTCGATTACACCAGGTGCAATCATTTCAACAGGTGAAGACAATTTCGCTTCGATAGGACCTTTACCATCGATAGGCTGACCGAGTGTATTCACTACGCGACCTAACAATTCAGGACCAACTGGCACTTCAAGAATACGACCAGAACCTGTTACTTTCATGCCTTCCTTAAGGTCAGCATATGGGCCCATGACAACCGCACCAACCGAGTCACGCTCAAGGTTAAGTGCAAGTGCATAACGGCCACTCGGTAATTCAATCATTTCACCTTGCATCACGTCCGCTAGGCCGTGAATGCGAATGATACCATCGCTTACCGATACGATAGTACCTTCATTGCGAGCTTCACTAACAACGTCGAAAGATTCGATACGTTGTTTAATTAGATCGCTAATTTCCGTGGAATTAAGTTGCATGCTCCAATCCCCATCAAGACTGTAATGCATCGCTCAGGCGGTTTAAACGACCGCGGGCTGAGTTATCGATGACAAGGTCTCCGGCTCGAATTATAACCCCACCAAGTAGGGTCTCATCTATACTGCAATTCAGCTGAACTTTGCGTTCAAGACGCTGCTCAAGTTTGGTGCTGATATTGACAAGCTGTTCATCAGAAAGCTCAGTTGCTGAAATCACTTCAACATCCATCTGCTTCTCATGCTCTTGTTTCAGAGCAAAGAACTGTTCACTAACATCAGGAAGAGCCTTTAATCGGCCATTCTCAGCCATCACCTTTAACAGGTTCTGGCCATAAACATCAAACTGTTCGCCACAAATTGCGATGAAAATTTCCGCTAATTTCTCAGCCGAAACAGAGCCCGTTAGTAGCTCTTTCATTTGCTCGTTCTTTGCGACCTCGGCAGCAAAAGCTAACATCTGACCCCATTGGTCAAGTTGCTTTTTCTCTACCGCAAAATCGAATGCTGCTTTAGCATAGGGGCGTGCAATTGTAGTCAAATCAGACATAAAGCGCCCCCATCCTTAAAGTCTTGCAGTAATGTTGTCGAGAATATCTTTGTGCGCATCTTTATCGATAGAACGCTCAAGGATTTTCTCAGCACCAGCTACAGCCAGAGTTGCAACTTGTTTACGCAGCTCATCGCGGGCACGGTTACGTTCAGATTCAAGTTCAGCTTCCGCTTGAGCAAGGATTTTCTGGCGTTCTGCCTGAGCTTCCTCACGTGCTTCGTCTAAAATTTGAGCTTTACGTTTATTTGCCTGTTCGATGACCTCAGTTGCAGTGCGCTTCGCTTCTTTCATTTGTTCAGAAGCGTTGGCTTGTGCTAGATCCAAGTTTTTAGCAGCGCGCTCAGCGGCTGAAAGACCGTCAGCAATTTTCTTCTGACGCTCTTCGATCGCATTCATGATTGGCGGCCATACATATTTCATGCAGAACCACACAAACAGTGCAAACGCGATTGCTTGACCTAGCAGAGTTGCGTTCATATTCACAACAGCTACCCCTCTATTTGTTCACCAACGAAAAGTATTAATCAACGACAAATCATCAATTTGTGTGATCGGTTGATTAACCTAGTTGACCAACAAATGGGTTCGCGAAAGTGAATAGAAGCGCAATTACGATACCGATCATAGGAACCGCATCAAGTAGACCCGCGATGATGAACATCTTAACTTGTAGCATAGGAGCCATTTCTGGTTGACGAGCAGCACCTTCAAGGAATTTACCGCCTAGAAGTGCGAAACCAATCGCTGTACCAAGAGAAGCAAGACCGACGATAATACCTACGGCGATTGCAGAAAAGCTCAGTAAAGTTTCCATTACTATCTCCAATTTATAGTTGTTGGCTTATGTGCCCAAATAAAAAGCTTTAAAAAATTAATGATCACTATCTTCGTGTGCCATTGATAGATAAACAATAGTCAGCATCATGAACACGAAAGATTGAATCAGAATTACCAGAATATGGAAAATCGCCCACGGTAGTGAACCCATCCATTGTAGCCACCATGGTAGCATCGCTGCGATAAGAATAAATACCACCTCACCTGCGAACATGTTACCGAATAGACGCATACCGAGTGAGAGAGGTTTCGCAAGTAACGATACCACTTCAATAAGTAGGTTAAACGGAATCATGGTCCAGTGATTGAATGGATGTAGAGCTAATTCTTTCGCAAAACCACCTAGGCCTTTCACTTTGATGCTGTAGTAAATCATCAGAGCAAATACGCCTAGAGCCATAGCCATGGTGATATTCACATCAGCTGACGGAACCACTTTTAGATAAGGGATACCAAGCCAATGTTGTGCTGGATACGGTAAGAAATCGATGGGCACTAAGTCCATGATGTTCATTAACAATACCCAACAAAAGATAGTCAGTGCCAGCGGTGCTATAAGTGGATTGCGTCCATGAAAGGTGTCTTTGACGTTTTGATCGACAAATTCTACCAATATTTCAACAAAACATTGCAGCTTACCGGGTACACCCGCTGTTGCTTTCTTTGCTACAGAGCGAAATATCCATAGGAATATTAAGCCAGTAAACAAGGAAAAAAACAGGCTATCGATATGTACGTTCCAGAAACTCGTCTCACTAATTGACAGCCCCAAATCGTAATGCTCAGAAATCTTCGCAAGAGAGAGGTTCGTCAAGTGGTGTTCAATGTATCCGGACGATGTTAGCGCTTCACCTGGCGCAGCCATAACTCATCCTATTTTTTGTTGTTAATGAATAGCACTGGCGCACAGATATTAATACCTAGAGCCAGCAAATAGGTTAGTTTGAGGGGAACGAGTTCCACCTGCATATACATGTAGGCAACACAGAACAGTGCAACTGTGATGAGGATCTTGAGTACTTCGCCAGTGTAGAAAGAGGCCGCGACTTGCTTCGCAGCACGAGCTCCACTAAACATAAAAGCACACAGCGCAAAAACCGCATTGGCAATGACAAAGATGCCACCCCCAATCAGCGCAGAAAAGCCCCATTCAGCATTTACAGCTACCGCCATCCCTGCCGCCACAAAAATAACCGCGCCAGACTGGATCATTAACAATCGCTTAGCAAGCTCTCGTCCTGGTCTAGCCAACGCAGCTACCATGTATTCGTACCTCTAGTAATATCCTCAGCTCATCTACAACATAGGGCTGGGAAATTGGCGAAAATTATACGGTGAGTCGAACTGATTGCAATTGAAAGACAGCAAAAAGTTACAATTTTGTTTACAAACCGACAACTTTCAAATAAAAAAACGTTTTTTGCATAATTGACTTAAATCAATTATCTCATTTAGCTTTCTAGCTTGGCAATTAGTTGCTCTAATTTGTGAGGCTCATCAAGACTAATCGTCATTTTGGCTTTGCCACCTTTTGAACGAATGATCGACACTTTAGCCCCTAACATTTCACTCAATCTTTGTGACATTTGTTGTGCATCTAAGTCTTCCGATGCCGATCCGTCCTCAGAAGGCTGTGTTAGACACTTTTTCACTAATTGCTCAGTTTGTCTCACGGTCAGCTGTTTTGCGGCCACACGTTGTGCAATTTCAATTTGTTGATCGCCTTCGAGCATCAATAATGCTCGTGCATGGCCCATTTCAAGCTGCTTGGTTTCCACTAAACGCTTCACACCATCCGCCAATTGATTTAAGCGTAATAAGTTACTCACGGTAGTGCGTGATTTACCAATCACATCAGCCACCTGTTGGTGAGTGAGCTTAAATTCGTCTTGCAACCGCTCTAAAGCTTGTGCTTCTTCAATCGCATTCAAATCTTCGCGTTGAATATTTTCTATCAGTGCCATCGCAATCGCAGCGCGATCTTGGACATTTTTGATCAAACAGGGCACTTGCTTTAAACCTGCTTGTTTTGCAGCGCGCCAACGGCGTTCACCTGCAATAATTTCATAGCCGCCAAGCTCTAAACGTCTTACCACGATCGGCTGGATAATACCTTGCGATTGGATAGACGCAGATAGCTCTTCCAACGCTTCTGCCGACATATCTTTACGTGGTTGATACATGCCAGGTTTCAAATTTGATACCGCGATATCCATTAATTCGCCATCAGAAGAGAGTGCTTGGCTATGTGAGGCGGCTTGCTCCTTTTCACGAGCAAGAGAACTGGTTGCGAGCAATGCATCCAATCCTTTTCCTAAACCACGTTTAGTCATGTAGACGAATTCCTTTAGTTGAGATTATGCGGGTATTTCTTCTCGACGAAGCATTTCGCCAGCTAAGGCGAGATACGCTTTTGCCCCAGCTGAATACTTGTCGTAGTACATTGCTGGCTTACCATAACTTGGCGCTTCAGCAAGACGGACATTACGAGGAATAACGGTGCGATAGACTTTGTTTCCAAAGTGCTTTTTCAGTTGATCGGATACTTCATTGGCTAGGCGATTACGCGGATCGTACATCGTTCGAAGTAACCCTTCGATTTTCAGGTTTTCGTTGACTACCGCGGCTAACTTGCTGATGGTATCCATTAACGCCGTTAAACCTTCTAATGCAAAATACTCACATTGCATTGGCACTAACACAGAATCCGCTGCGGCCATGGCGTTGATTGTAAGAAGATTTAAAGAAGGAGGACAATCAATAAAGATGAAATCATAGTTATCACGAACTGGCGCGAGGGCATTTTTCAAACGCACTTCGCGAGCAAAGACTTCCATTAATTTGATTTCAGCGGCTGTCACGTCTCCGTTCGCCGCAATCAAATCGTAGTGTCCCGTTGTTTTGCGACACACGACTTCATCAAAAGGGGTGTCTTCGACCAACAATTCGTACGCGGTTGCATCTACTTGATACTTATCAACACCACTGGCCATCGTTGCATTGCCTTGTGGGTCGAGATCGATCACTAAAACTTTACGCTTAGTCGCCGCCATAGAGGCCGCTAAGTTAATGCACGTTGTTGTTTTTCCTACGCCACCTTTCTGGTTGGCGATTGCTACGATTTTGCCCACGGTATGCCTCGCTGTTATCCCTTGCGAGATAAGATTACAAGATGACGGTCACCTTCCAACTCAGGAACTTTCAAAGCTTTGACACCAGTCACAGAACACCACTCAGGTAGTGTGGCTATTTCCTCATCTGGCCGTTGTCCTTTCAGGGCTAAAAATCGGCCCGATGTTTCTTTTGGTAAATGGTGACACCATTCCACCATATCGAGCATTGAAGCAAACGCACGGCTCAGTACGCCATCAAATTTTACTTCAGGCTGAAACTCTTCGACTCGACTTTGAATCGTGGTCACATTTTTAATACCAAGCTCATGCAGAACTTGTTTAATAAAACGAATGCGCTTACCTAAACTATCGAGTAAGTAAAAGGTTTTATCAGGATTCATGATAGCGAGAGGTATTCCAGGTAAACCAGGCCCAGTACCAACGTCGATAAAACGCTCACCCTGTAAGTGAGGACTTACCACTATACTATCTAAAATATGTTTCACCAACATATCCATAGGATCGCGCACAGAGGTGAGATTGTAGGCTTTGTTCCATTTATTCAGCAGTTCCACGTAACCGACTAATTGGCTACGTTGCTGCTCATTGACCTCGAGATCGGTTTGACCAATTAAATCATCGAGACGCGTTCTTAACTCGCTCATGCGGCGTCTTCCCCTTTCTTCAGTACACCTTGCTTTTTCAAATAAACCAATAAGATAGAAATAGCAGCTGGTGTAATACCAGAAATACGAGAGGCAATACCAACCGTTTCAGGCTTGGCATTGTTAAGCTTAAGGATCACTTCGTTGGACAAGCCTTTGACCTGTTTATAGTCAAGATCCAGCGGCAATTTAGTGTGCTCATGGCGCAATGATTTGTCGATCTCATCTTGCTGACGCTGAATATAACCATCGTATTTGATTTGAATTTCAACTTGCTCAGCCGCTTCACTATCGTTCAATGCTGGTGCAAATGACTCAAGCGACGTGAGCTGTTGATAGGTGATTTCAGGTCGACGCAATAAATCTTCACCACTCGCTTCACGAGACATGGGTGTTTTGAGCAATGCATTAAGTGCATCAACACCAACGGAGTTCGGGTTCATCCACGTTTGTTTCAAACGTTGACGTTCGATTTCCATGTTTTCCATTTTTTGATTAAAACGCGCCCAGCGCGCATCATCGACTAAACCTAACTCTCTGGCTTTTTCGGTTAAACGCAAATCGGCGTTATCTTCGCGTAGCAGTAAGCGATATTCAGCGCGAGAGGTAAACATGCGATAAGGTTCTTTGGTACCCATAGTGGAAAGATCATCGATCAACACGCCCATGTAAGCTTGATCACGGCGTGGACTCCAGCCTTCTTTTTCTTGGCTAAATAAGCTTGCATTCAAACCAGCCATTAACCCTTGTGCTGCCGCTTCTTCGTATCCGGTGGTGCCGTTGATTTGACCAGCAAAGAACAAACCACTGATGAATTTGGTTTCATAGGTTTGTTTTAAATCTTGTGGATTGAAAAAATCGTACTCTATGGCGTAACCCGGACGAACAATATGTGCGTTTTCAAACCCTTTCATTGAGCGAACGATCTGCACTTGTACATCAAACGGTAAGCTGGTGGAAATACCGTTAGGGTAGAGTTCTGTCGTGGTCAAACCTTCAGGCTCGATAAAAATTTGATGGCTATTTTTGTCGGCAAAACGCATGACTTTGTCTTCGATCGATGGGCAGTAGCGTGGGCCGATACCTTCGATGACACCTGCGTACATCGGACTACGATCAAGATTGGCACGGATCACATCATGCGTTTTATCGTTGGTATGCGTGATGTAGCATGGTATTTGACGTGGATGCTGTTCACGTTGTCCCATGAAGGAAAAAACAGGCGTTGGGTTATCACCGTGTTGTGTTTCTAACACTGAGAAGTCCACACTGCGTGCATCGATCCTTGGTGGCGTACCCGTTTTTAAACGATCAACTCGAAATGGCAGTTCACGTAAACGTTGTGCTAATGCGATCGATGGAGGATCTCCTGCGCGGCCTCCTGAGAAGTTTTCAAGACCAATGTGGATCTTTCCACCAAGGAAGGTGCCTACCGTCAATACCACCGCTTTGGCGTGGAATTTGAGGCCCATTTGAGTCACAACGCCCATTACACGATCATTTTCAACGATAAGATCATCGACCGCTTGTTGGAACAAAGTTAAGTTTGGCGTGTTTTCAAGCACATCACGCACATACGATTTGTAAAGCGCACGATCTGCTTGGGCTCGAGTCGCTCGAACTGCTGGCCCTTTTGAGGCATTGAGTGTTCTAAATTGAATACCTGCATGATCAATCGCTTGTGCCATTAGACCGCCCATGGCATCGACTTCTTTAACCAGATGTCCTTTACCAATTCCGCCGATCGCAGGATTGCACGACATCTGTCCTAGAGTCTCAATGTTATGGGTAAGCAATAGCGCACTTTGACCAGTACGAGCTGCAGCGAGAGCGGCTTCCGTTCCAGCATGGCCACCACCGACCACAATGACGTCAAATTTTTCGTGATAAAGCATGAACCGACCTCAGGTATTCAATGAAGCATGGACTGACAAAAGAGGCGTATTCTACCTGCTTTCCACTGGCTAGAAAATCGCTTTTCTGCTTTTTTAATCTGAGCTTGGTAAGTTAATAATATATAAGATCTATATAGAGATCTTTTATTAGATCTATTATTAGGATCGAGCATATCTGTGGATAACCGATAAATGATCAACAAGATCATGGTTTTTAAGAGGATCACAAGCTGTGATCCTGACATGATCTAATCGTGTATTAGCTGGGATCAAAAAGGCTAGTTATGCACAGGGTCGTAAAATGAATAAGTTATTAATTGGATAACTATAGGTTAATCACCGAATAACAGCATAGTTATACACATTAAAATATTTTAAATGGACTTAACTTTTCTATGGCGAGTATTGAGACAGTTATACACAGAGCTTAAGAGTACAAAAAAAGCGGCTCACAGGCCGCTTGGTGACTTTATGCTATTCGCTAGAACTGTTCGATGTGCTGTTTGAGCCATACTTCAGCGGCATCTTCAGGAACGGAATATTCTAATATATCTATGGTGAAACAGTCGCTAATTGGCGTTGCACCTATATCCTCAAGCAGTTGATATGCATGCTTACCTGCTGCGCAAAACGTGTCATAGCTTGAATCGCCAAGTGCTACCACGGCATATTTTAACTCGCTCGTGTTCGGTGGTGTTGATTGCAAAGAAGCGATAAAAGGTTGGATATTGTCTGGGTAGTCACCCGCTCCATGCGTGGAGGTGACAATGAGCCAAGTCCCTTGTGAGGGTATATCACTTAAGTTGGGTTGGTTGTGGATAGCCGTAGTATAACCTTGCTCTTGCAGTAGATCATTGAGATGATCGGCGACATATTCAGCGCCTCCTAAGGTGCTGCCAGTGATGATATGGATCATGAGATATTCCTATAATTAAGAGTGATCAAGCTTCTCACTGCGATCATTTGCCGATACAGAACGACGAAAAGATGCGCCCTAACAAGTCATCGGAGCTAAATTCGCCCGTTATCTCGTTTAGATGTTGCTGCGATAAACGCAGTTCTTCCGCTAAGATTTCACCAGCCATGTAGCCTTCGAGCTGCTGCTGACCAATCATGAGGTGCTGTGCGGCGCGCTCTAGCGCGTCCAAATGGCGTCGTCTGGCCATAAAGCCGCCTTCATTGCCCCCAGCAAAGCCCATGCACTCTTTGAGATGAGTACGCAGAGCATCAACTCCCTCTCCAGTTTTTGCCGACAGGCGGATTAAGGTTGGAGAATTAACATGACAGATACCGAGCGATTCTTTGGTTTGATCGACTTTGTTGCGGATCACCGTCATGCCGATGTTTTCAGGCAATCGATCGACAAAATCTGGCCAGATTTCTTTTGGATCGGTAGCATCGGTGGTGGTGCCATCAACCATAAAGAGCACACGATCTGCTTTTGCTATTTCATCCCAAGCACGCTCAATACCTATTCTTTCGACTTCGTCATTGGCATCACGTAGGCCAGCGGTATCGATGATATGCAGTGGCATGCCATCGATGTGGATGTGCTCTCTCAGTACGTCACGCGTGGTTCCTGCTATGTCTGTAACGATGGCGGAATCTTTGCCTGAAAGCGCATTCAATAGACTCGATTTACCCGCGTTAGGACGCCCTGCTATCACCACTTTCATCCCTTCGCGTAAAATGGCCCCTTGATTGGCCTCTTTGCGCACGGCGTCTAAGTTATCGATGATATTTTGCAGATCTGCGGCAACTTTACCATCGGCAAGAAAATCGATCTCCTCTTCAGGAAAATCAATCGCTGCTTCAACGTAAATTCGCAGGTGGATTAGGGAATCGACCAAGGTGTGAATGCGTTTGGAAAATTGACCTTGCAATGAATGCAGGGCGGATTTGGCCGCTTCTTCAGAGCTGGCATCAATCAAATCGGCAATCGCTTCCGCTTGGGTTAAATCCATTTTGTCGTTTAAAAACGCACGCTCAGAAAATTCACCCGGGCGCGCTGCGCGCAAGCCACTGATAGCCAAAATGCGTTTGATCAGCATATCCATGACGACCGGGCCGCCGTGTCCTTGTAGTTCGAGCACATCTTCGCCGGTAAAGGAGTGAGGATTAGGAAAATAGATCGCGATGCCTTGGTCAAGTTCGGTGCCATTTTGATGCTTAAAAGGTAAGTATTCCGCATAACGAGGTTTCAGTGTTTTCCCGGTTACTTCAAGCGCGACTTGAGCGGCTTTCGGGCCTGAGACGCGAATAATCCCCACGCCACCTCGGCCTGGAGCGGTTGCTTGAGCAACAATGGTGTCTGTAGACATAAGGGTACCTAACATAGGGGTGTATGAGCGCAATTGTAATCAGCCAAAAACAAAAAGGCGACCAAAAGGTCGCCTTTGTTTCACTTGTCAGTGTGACTTCTTGCTGAAGTGGCTACTTAGAGTGTAAGCCTTTTTTCTCCAGCGCTTTGTAAATCAAGGTTTGCTGGATCAAGGTAACGATGTTCGATACCAACCAGTAAATCACTAAACCTGATGGGAAGAACAAGAAGAAGAACGTAAACATAACCGGCATAAAGGTCATGATCTTCTGTTGCATCGGATCAGTGACTGTCGTCGGGCTCATTTTCTGGATCATAAACATACTCACACCCATCAGCAGTGGCAAGATGTAGTATGGGTCTTGTGCTGAAAGGTCATGAATCCAACCAAAGAAAGGTGAATGACGCAGTTCAACCGATTCCATTAATGACCAGTAAAGCGCAATGAAGATAGGCATTTGCAGGAAGATAGGTAAACAACCACCGAGTGGGTTTACTTTCTCTTTCTTATACAGCTCCATCATTTCTTGGCTCATGCGTTGGCGGTCATCGCCGATGCGCTCACGCATTGCTTGCAGCTTCGGTTGCAGCATGCGCATTTTTGCCATAGAGGTGTATTGTGCTTTGGTCAGTGGGTACATAGCACCACGAACAATGAAGGTTAAGCAGATGATTGCTACACCCCAGTTGCTAACGAAGCTTTGAATGAATGAAAGCAACATGTGTAGTGGTTTTGCAATAAACCATAACCAGCCGTAGTCGACTACTAAATCAAGATTTGGCGCAACAGCAGCCATTTCATCTTGCAGTTTTGGACCGACCCAAAGTGTGGCTAAGAATGTCGCTTTTTCACCGTTGGCGATGGTTTTATTTGGCATGCGAACACCAATATCACCTAAGTTGCCAATCACGCGAGTGTATAAGTTTGACCCTGCTGCATCACGTGGGATCCACGCGCTGGCAAAGTAGTGTTGGATCATCGCCGCCCAACCTTCACCGTTAACTAAAGGCAGTGACAAGTTACGATCTTGCATATCATCGAAACTGTATTTCTTATAACGTGTATCTTGTGTTGAGTAAGCACCGCCACGGTAAGTTGGCATAGCCAAGCTGCCACCAGCGTCCAATAAATTTTGGCGTAGGTGTGCATACATACCCAGTGTCGCGTTATTACCAGATTGGTTGACTACATCAAATTCAACATCCAAGGCGTAGCTGCCACGTTTAAGGATGAAGGTTTTGGTGTATTCAAGGCCATTGGCTTGATAAGTCATGGGAATGCGCAGTTCGTCTTGACCATCTGCTAGAGCAAAGGTGTCGGCGCTAACAGTATAGTTTGGACGATTGTTGCTGCTTAAATCGATCCCTTGCGGTCCCACTAAACCACTTTGCGCGATAAACTGGTGACCAGGAATGTCTTTAAGTAGCACAAATGGGTCTTCTGAATTGAGTTCAGCATCGTACTTATTCAGCTCGGCCTTCACTACATCACCACCTACCGTGTCAATTGACAGAGTCAGTACATCAGTCTTGACGGTGATGGTTTTTGCAGACGCATTGGTTACTGCTGGTGCTGGGTCTAACTCATCAGCCATAGATGGTGCAGTTAAAGTGCTGCTATTTTGTGCCTGCTCAACCGCTTGAGGTGCTGGGTTCTTTGCTACTTGCCATTGCTGGAAAAGTAAAAAAGAAACGAGTGCCAAGGCGATTAACAGGATATTACGTTGAGAATCCATCGTTAATTATCTCTGTCTTGTTTTTGGACTGGTGGCGGAACGGGGTCAAAACCCCCTTCGTTCAAAGGGTGGCATTTTAATAGACGTTTGCCTGATAACCAACACCCTTTTACAAAACCGTGAGCTTTCAACGCTTCTATCGCATAGTTTGAACAGGTTGGAGTAAAACGACAGCGTGGTCCAAGCAGAGGACTGATGATTCCTTGGTAAAAACGGACGAATCCGATTGCTAACCACGCGAAGGGCGAGACAGGCGATGCCATAATTTTTCAAATAGTTTGAACATTTCTTCATTGCTTAAATCTTGCGCGCTCTTTTTCGCAATCACAACAAAATCTTTGTTAGGAAGTTGATGCTGTTTATTACGGAAGCTTTCGCGAGCGAGGCGTTTGAAGCGATTACGGCCAACAGCAGTTTTGATCTGTTTTTTGGGGACGGCCAACCCTAACCTTGGGTGGGTAAGAGCGTTTTCGCGAGCAATGATAGTGAAATGGGGGGAGCCTGCGCTGTGCGCTTGCTGGAAGACTTTTTTATAATGTTCGGGAGTTAACAAACGTAACTCCCGATTGAACGCGTACGTATTCAAAATAATCGCGAATTATTTTGACAGGCGCGCGCGGCCTTTAGCACGACGTGCATTAATAACCTTACGGCCATTCTTAGTTGCCATGCGTGCACGGAAACCGTGAGTACGCTTGCGCTTTAGAACGGTAGGTTGAAAAGTGCGTTTAGACATGTGTAATTACCTTACTGATCAGTAGTTTTTAGGTTCAAATAAACCCGGCGTGGGCATATTTTCGCTTCTTTAATAGAAAGAAAGGAATCCGACGCCTCTCAACAAAGAGGCGGAATTGTAATCACTGTCACAATAAGTGTCAACGATTGGGTTCACTAAAATTCCGGTCGGGGGATTATACGCAGTCTCCTTTAAATCACAAGGATCCTTCGTCGATCCCCACCTGATTTAAAAATTTCTTGAGCTTAGGATCCTGTGGATTACCAAAGATATCCTGTGGAGAGCCTTGCTCTACAATTTGCCCATCGGCCATGAAGATCACGCGATCGGCTACCTCTTTTGCAAACTGCATCTCATGGGTAACCACCAGCATTGTTTGGTGATGAGTGGCTAATTTCTTCATTAAAGCAAGCACTTCGCCAACCCATTCAGGATCGAGTGCTGACGTAGGTTCATCAAATAGCAGCAATTCTGGTTGTAGCGCCATCGCACGACCGATCCCAACGCGCTGCTGCTGGCCACCTGAAAGCGCTGCGGGATAACTCTCTCCTTTATCCCCAAGACCGATGTCATCCAAAATCTGCTGCGCACGGGTCAGGGCGAGATCTTTTTTCCAACCGTGCACCGTAATGAGCCCTTCGGCGACATTTTGCCTCGCCGTCATATGAGCAAACAGCGCGTAGTTTTGAAAAACAAAGCCTGTTTTTCTGCGCAGTGCTAATACATCTGCTTTGGTCTGTTGCTGGGTGTCGACGGTGACATCATCAATAGTAATGGAGCCTTGGTCTGCGCGTTCTAGGAAGTTGACGCAGCGCAGTAAGGTCGATTTACCTGTACCGCTTGAGCCAATAATGACGATGATTTCACCTTTTTCTATTGCTAAGCTGATTCCTTTGAGCACTTCAGTATCGCCAAAGCGCTTATGAATATTATCGAGTTTAATCATCGTACATACGCCTTATTGAGCCTATCTTCAGCCCAAATTTGTACCCGAGTCAGTACCACCACTACGGCCCAGTAAATTAATGCAACGGCGAGGAAAGCTTCAAAGAAGCGAAAGCTTGACGAAGCTTCCATCTGCGCTCTGGCCATGATCTCAGCGACTCCTAATGTAAAAGCTAATGAGGTCGATTTGATCATATCAATGAAGTAATTCATTAATGATGGCAACGCGATACGAGTGGCTTGCGGCAAAATAATGCGGCGCATTGCTTGGCTTGTGGTCATACCCACAGACAAACTCGCTTCCATTTGGCTGCGATCAATACCCAAAATGGCGGCGCGAATACTTTCTGCCATATAAGCGGCGAAGTGAAGAGTTAGCCCGATCACCGCGGCGCTAAACGCATTTAAACCGACCATCCACGGTAACACTTGTGGCAGACCATAGTAGAGTAGAAATAGTTGTACTAGCAGGGGAGTACCGCGGAAAAAGCTGATATACAGCTGGCTTAGCGGATCCAAAATGGGCACTTTGAACACACGAATATTGGCTAAAATGACCGACAGGATCAAAGCAAACACTAAGCCCCAAGTCGCCATCTCCATGGTGGTGCCTAAATACCTGAGCAGTATTGGCATCAGCTCAAGCATATAGTGAAAATCAAATCCCATCGGCTTACCTTTTTAAAACAAAAAAGGTGGAATGTGTGGTTCCACCTCAATCCTATCTTTTGATAATAGGGGAATTTACTTATTGGTGATATCGGCAGCAAACCATTTTTCAGAAATCGCACTCAGTGTGCCATCAGCGCGCATCGAGGCTAACGCTTGATTCACTTCAGCTTGCAGTTTTTGGCCTTGCTCGTTGTTAACAAACGGCCAAGCGTTTTCAATGGTTTCAAAAGGGTGACCAGCCAATTGCAACGGTAAGCCCGTTGTTTTAATCAATTCCAGAGCCGAAAGGCGATCCATCACAAACGCATCAGCACGGCCAAGAGCAACGTCATGTTCAATGCCAGTATCGTAAGTTTTGATGATGATTTTATTGTCTTTGTCAAAGCTGCGCAGTAGCTGCTCGAAGTTTGAGCCTAAATTGACCGCGACCGTTTTGCCGGCAAGATCGTCAATCCCTTTAATGCTGTCATTACCTTTGCGAACGGTAATTTGTGCACCGTCGATGACATACGGGTCAGCAAATAAGTATTTCGCTTTACGTGCTTCTGTGACGGTGATTTGGTTTGAAATGGTATCAATTCGGCCAGTTTCAAGCAGGCCAAAGAGACCGGAGAAATTAGCCGTAACATATTTTACATCGTAATCATTGCGTTTACCTATCTCATCCCAAACATCCACTTCAAAGCCTTGCAGCTTGTCTTGTTTGACAAAAGTGAATGGAAAATAGCGCCCTGACATGCCGACTTTTATTTCCGTTGCCGCGTGTACGCTTGCAGCGGATAGTGCAATTGCAGTAATGGCGACTTTAACCCAGTTTTTCATCTTGAAACTCCTTATATTTATAGAGAGGGATGTTACTGGTAAAGCACTCAATAGAATAAATAACCAGTAGTTATTAACCATAACCGAACATAGTGACACAATTGGGGATAAGTATAGAGGATCCTTGTATATGTGGATCATCGTGTGGGTAAAGTGGTGCTAATTGTGAAGATCGACAAAAATCAAGCGCAAATTGTGTGAATAACTTCGATCTTATTCACTGGATCACGGATCAATCGCTGGCGATCTTGGTTATCAACAGGTAAAATCGCCAGTCTTTTCGATCATTTACTTAGGGTGAGGGCAACCGTGTCATCTTCGCTTTGGTTGCAATGTTTGCAACAGCTTCAAGAAGAGTTACCAGCAGCGGAATTCAGCATGTGGGTACGTCCGTTACAAGCGGAGCTCAATGACAATACTCTCACTTTATTCGCCCCAAACCGCTTTGTGCTTGATTGGGTGCGCGATAAATACATCAACAGCATCAACCGACTACTGCAAGAGCATTGTGGCCACGATACCCCGAACCTGCGTTTTGAAGTGGGTAGTCGCCGGGTCAGCGCGCCTAAAGCTGCTCCCGTTCGTACTCAAGCGGATGTCGCGGCTGAATCTTCAGCTCCTGCACAGTTACAAGCGCGTAAACCAGTACATCGTACGTGGGAAAACGACACGGTTGTGGCAGACATTAATCACAGATCAAACGTTAACCCTAAACATAAGTTCAATAACTTCGTTGAAGGTAAATCGAACCAACTTGGTTTGGCTGCAGCGCGTCAAGTTTCCGATAACCCCGGCGCGGCCTATAACCCACTCTTCTTATACGGTGGTACAGGGCTAGGTAAAACACACTTATTGCACGCCGTTGGTAATGCGATTGTTGATAACAACCCGAATGCGAAAGTGATTTACATGCACTCAGAGCGTTTCGTGCAAGATATGGTGAAAGCGCTGCAAAATAATGCGATTGAAGAGTTCAAACGCTATTACCGCAGTGTCGATGCACTCTTGATCGATGATATTCAATTCTTTGCTAATAAAGAGCGTTCGCAAGAAGAGTTCTTTCATACCTTTAACGCATTGCTTGAAGGTAACCAACAAATCATTTTGACTTCCGACCGCTATCCGAAAGAGATCAATGGGGTGGAAGATCGCCTGAAATCTCGTTTTGGTTGGGGTTTGACGGTCGCGATTGAGCCACCAGAGCTTGAAACGCGTGTCGCGATTTTAATGAAGAAGGCAGAAGATCACCAAATTCATCTTGCCGATGAAGTTGCCTTTTTTATTGCCAAACGCTTACGTTCCAACGTGCGTGAATTGGAAGGTGCACTAAACCGTGTTATCGCCAACGCTAACTTTACCGGCCGTCCGATCACCATCGATTTTGTGCGTGAAGCGCTGCGTGACTTATTAGCTTTGCAAGAAAAATTGGTCACCATTGATAACATTCAAAAGACCGTGGCGGAATACTACAAAATTAAAGTGGCGGATTTGCTTTCTAAACGTCGCTCTCGTTCGGTTGCTCGTCCACGCCAGTTGGCGATGGCACTGGCTAAAGAGCTGACTAACCACAGCTTGCCTGAAATTGGTGATGCGTTTGGTGGCCGAGATCATACGACAGTGCTGCACGCTTGCCGTAAAATCCAGCAGTTACGTGAAGAGAGCCACGACATCAAAGAAGACTATTCGAATTTAATTCGTACCCTGTCTTCTTGATGCACAACCTTCTTATATCAGCTATTTTAACCCTCACATTTGGGGTTGCCCGATAACATCGTAAGAGCTAACTATGAAATTTACTATTGAACGTAGCCACTTCATTAAGCCACTTCAGCAAGTATCTGGAACATTAGGCGGACGTGCGACTTTGCCAATTCTTGGTAATTTGTTGCTCAAAGTGGAAGAGAACGTGCTGTCGATGACGGCGACCGATCTTGAAGTCGAACTGATTAGCCGCGTGACACTTGAAGGTGAGTGCGAAGCAGGAAGCATCACTGTCCCTGCGCGTAAATTTTTAGATATTTGTCGCGGCTTGCCCGATAGCGCCGTGATCACTGTGGTATTGGAAGGCGATCGCATTCAGATGCGTTCTGGTCGTAGCCGTTTCTCTTTAGCAACCTTACCTGCCAGTGACTTTCCTAATATTGAAGATTGGCAAAGTGAAGTGGAAGTGTCGCTCACTCAGGCAGAACTGCGCAGTTTAATTGAGAAAACCCAGTTTTCGATGGCTAACCAAGATGTGCGTTATTACCTGAACGGTATGCTATTTGAAATCGACGGTTCAACCTTGCGCTCTGTGGCAACCGATGGACACCGTATGGCGGTTTCGCAAACGGCACTCAGCGCGGATTTTGCCAATAAACAGATCATCGTGCCGCGTAAAGGGGTACAGGAACTGGTCAAGTTACTTGATGCGCCAGAACAGCCGGTTGTACTGCAAATTGGTAGCTCAAATTTGCGCGCCCAAGTGAATAATTTCATCTTCACTTCTAAGCTGGTTGATGGCCGCTTCCCTGATTATCGCCGCGTTATGCCGCAGCAAACGACCAAAACCTTAGAAACGGGCTGTGATGAGTTACGTCAGGCATTTTCTCGTGCCGCGATTCTCTCAAATGAAAAGTTTCGCGGGGTACGGGTTAATCTTGCGGATAATGAAATGCGCATTACCGCCAACAACCCAGAGCAAGAAGAAGCAGAAGAGTTGTTGGATGTCACCTTTGAAGGCGACGCCATCGAAATCGGTTTTAACGTCAGCTATGTACTCGATGTACTGAATACATTACGTTGTGAACAGGTTCGTGTATCGATGTCTGACGCCAACGCCAGCGCGCTGATTGAAAATCGCGATGACGATAGCGCGATGTATGTCGTCATGCCGATCCGACTTTAAGTTTGCGCAATGCCGCTGACTCGTTTAATCGTCCAACAATTTCGTAATATTAAAGCCTGTGATATCCCATTATCATCAGGCTTTAACTTTCTTATTGGCCCTAATGGCAGCGGCAAAACCAGTGTACTGGAAGCGATTTACCTGCTGGGTCATGGTCGCTCGTTCAAAAGCGCCTTAACCGGACGCGTCATACAAAATGAGTGCCAGGAGCTGTTTGTGCATGGGCGTTTTTTGACCTCGGATCAATTTGAGCTACCGATTGGCATTAATAAGCAGCGTGACGGTTCAACAGAGGTTAAAATAGGCGGTCAATCTGGACAAAAACTGGCGCAACTGGCACAAGTTTTACCTTTGCAATTGATTCATCCGGAAGGGTTTGATCTGCTCACCGATGGACCAAAACAACGACGTGCATTTATTGATTGGGGGGTATTTCATAGTGAACCTGCCTTTTATGATGCGTGGGGGCGTTTTAAGCGCCTCAATAAGCAGCGCAATGCGTTGTTAAAAACGGCAACCCATTATCGTGAACTCAGTTATTGGGATCAGGAGATGGCGCGCTTGGCTGAACAAATCGATGCATGGCGCACACATTATGTGACGCAAATGAAGTGTGTTGCCGAGGCGTTGTGTCGCAGTTTTTTGCCAGAATTTGATGTGCAAATGAAGTATTATCGTGGTTGGGAAAAAGAGACGCCCTATCAACAAATCCTCGAGAAAAACTTCGAACGCGATCAATCGCTAGGCTACACATTCAGTGGCCCGAATAAAGCGGATTTAAAAATAAAGGTCAATGGAACACCGGTTGAAGATGTTCTATCACGCGGTCAGCTTAAATTAATGGTGTGTGCACTGCGCGTCGCACAAGGACAACACTTAACCGAGCTGACAGGTAAGCAATGCATCTATTTAATTGATGACTTTGCTTCCGAATTAGATAGCCATCGTCGTAAGCGTTTAGCGGATTGCTTAAAATCGACGGGGGCACAAGTTTTTGTAAGTTCTATTACGCAAGGCCAAGTTGCAGACATGATTGAGTCAAACAGCAAGATGTTTCATGTGGAACATGGCACAATAGAGCACGGATAAAATAGTGAGAGAGTAACTCATGTCGAATAATTACGATTCATCGAGTATTAAGGTACTGAAGGGTCTGGACGCGGTTCGTAAACGTCCAGGAATGTACATCGGCGACACGGATGATGGCACCGGTCTGCACCACATGGTTTTTGAGGTGGTGGATAACTCAATTGATGAAGCGTTGGCAGGTCACTGTAAAGACATCGTAGTGACTATTCACGAAGACAATTCAGTTTCAGTTAGCGATGATGGCCGTGGTATTCCTACCGACCTTCACGAAGAAGAACAAGTTTCTGCCGCGGAAGTTATTATGACGGTTCTGCATGCGGGCGGTAAATTTGATGACAACTCATACAAGGTTTCGGGTGGTCTGCACGGCGTCGGTGTGTCCGTTGTCAACGCGCTGTCTGAAAAAGTGCTACTGACTATCTACCGTAACGGCGCTATTCACACACAAACTTATTGTCACGGTGTGCCACAAGCGCCGTTGGCTGTGGTGGGTGAAACCGATAAAACCGGGACAACCCTGCGTTTTTGGCCAAGTGCTGAAACCTTTACCAACATTGAATTCCATTACGATATTTTAGCTAAGCGTCTGCGTGAGCTCTCTTTCCTAAACTCTGGTGTATCCATCAAACTGTTTGATGAACGCGAAGAAGACAAAAAAGACCACTTCAGATATGAAGGTGGTATTAAAGCGTTTGTTGGCCATTTAAACCGCAATAAAACGCCGATCCATGAAAAAGTATTCCATTTCAGCTCTGAGCGTGACGATGGGATTACCGTGGAAGTGGCGATGCAGTGGAACGATGGCTTCCAAGAAAACATTTACTGCTTTACCAACAATATTCCTCAACGTGATGGTGGTGCCCACTTAGCGGGTTTCCGTGGGGCGTTAACTCGTACCCTAAACACCTTCATGGATAAAGAAGGCTTCTCGAAAAAAGCGCAAGCGGCGACCTCGGGTGATGATGCTCGTGAAGGCTTAACCGCGGTGGTTTCAGTGAAAGTGCCGGATCCTAAGTTCTCTAGCCAAACTAAAGATAAATTGGTTTCATCCGAGGTGAAATCTGCGGTTGAGTCAGCAATGGGTGAGAAATTGGCGGAGTTTTTGGCTGAAAACCCAAGTGAAGCCAAAATGGTCTGTTCAAAAATCATTGATGCGGCTCGTGCTCGTGAAGCGGCGCGTAAAGCGCGTGAAATGACACGTCGTAAAGGTGCGTTAGATCTTGCTGGTTTGCCGGGTAAACTCGCCGATTGCCAAGAAAAAGATCCTGCACTATCTGAACTGTACATAGTGGAAGGGGACTCTGCTGGCGGTTCTGCCAAGCAGGGACGTAACCGTAAAAACCAAGCGATTTTGCCACTGAAAGGTAAAATTCTTAACGTTGAAAAAGCACGTTTCGACAAAATGCTTTCTTCGCAAGAAGTAGCAACGCTTATCACCGCATTAGGCTGTGGCATTGGCCGTGATGAATATAACCCAGACAAACTGCGTTATCACAACATCATCATCATGACCGATGCGGACGTCGACGGTTCGCACATCCGTACGCTACTGTTGACCTTCTTCTATCGTCAAATGCCTGAGCTGATTGAGCGTGGCTACATCTACATTGCTCAACCGCCTTTGTATAAAGTGAAAAAAGGCAAGCAAGAGCAGTACATCAAAGATGAAGATGCGATGAACCAATACCAAGTTGCTTTGGCATTGGATGGAGCCTCATTGCATGTTAACCCTCAAGCGCCAGCATTAGCAGGCGAAGCGTTAGAAACCTTGGTTAAGCAATACAATGTCGCCATTAAGCTGGTGGAGCGTATGAGCCGCCGCTACCCTTACGCCTTGATCCATGAATTCATCTATATGCCGCGTATCATTGTTGATCAATGCGCTGATTCTGCAGTAGTAGAAGCGTGGGGCAAACAGCTGGTAGAGCAGTTAAATGCGAAAGAAGTTGGCGCAAGCCAATACAGCATTGAAACTGAGCACAATGCAGAGCTTGGTATTTATCAGCCTAAGATAGTAGTGCGCACTCATGGTGTAACGCACCAACATCTATTAAGTGCTGATTTGCTCAATTCGAAAGAGTACAGCAAGCTGGCGGACCTTTCTGAAGCACTTTATGGCTTAGTTGAAGAAGGGGCTTACATTCAACGTGGCGAGCGTATTCAACCTGTCGATAACTTTGTTGATGCGTTGAACTGGTTAATTAAAGAGTCTCGTCGTGGCCTAAGCCTACAACGCTACAAAGGTCTAGGTGAAATGAACCCAGATCAGCTGTGGGAAACGACGATGGATCCTGAATCTCGCCGTATGCTGCAAGTCACGATTGAAGATGCTGTTGGTGCTGATGAACTGTTTACCACCTTGATGGGTGATCAAGTTGAGCCGCGTCGCGCATTCATCGAAGAGAACGCCTTAAAAGTTGCCAACCTCGATGTCTAAGTCGTTGCTATAAAGCAAATCCCAAAAAACACCGTTTCGCAAGAGCGGTGTTTTTTTATGGTCAATACAAAGTCACCCAACGTGGGAGCAACCATTTTTAGCATCAACACTTTCTACTTATCTTAGGTTGTCTTCAAGGATAAAAGGTCATAAACGTTTTTTTATTGGGATTTTCTCTCAATAAAAAAAAGTATCTACTATTTTATTTTATTCCATGTTTTTAGAGGTTTTTATGAGCTTGAATTATATTTTTTGGCCGATATAGTATTCATTAATTACTTTTTAGGAGATGTGGGTTTGTTATTTATCTTACAGTAATAAATCCGAAGGTCTAACT
>NZ_CAWNIB010000209.1:0-2723 GCF_963874405.1 Vibrio sp. V08_P9A1T1 | reverse complement strand
GTGCCAAGCACTCTTGTAATTTCTTAAATAACACTCTGATGTTAAAATTGGCTAATATAATGTATTCAACGAAATTCGAATATATTAGTAACCCGCTACGCTTTCATCCCACTTTTTGTCGAGCCAAAAAGAATGGGATGAAAGCTGCGGGCGAGAGATGTATCTCTCAACTCTCTAGCAACCCCCGTTCTGGAGGTTGCTATGTCTACTGAATTAAAAACTATACGCCAACTTTATCGTCATCTTAACTATATAAGTTCAAGTAACGATCGTGTGAAGTGTCGAAAGTCTGTATTTCATTCACTGAGAATTAATCCTGATTCTATGCGGGACAAAGCAATATTGGAATGGAACCCTCAACTTACAGATAAAAACCTCATTTACCATAATGACCAGATCATTCCCCTTCATGATTTAGATGATGATAGAAAAATGGGTCTACTGCTAGATATCATACCAAGCGTACGTATTCACAATGAGCAAAAGTGGAAAAAGAAAATGTACAAAGCTCGGTGTGCGTTGAAAAAATCGACAGCGACATTAACTAATGAAGGTTATGGAGATGCGGCAGCTTTAATTGAAGTGTTACTTACTGATAAACGCAATTACATATCAGACTTTGACCAGGAGTGGATAGTCCGAGAGTTTGAAGATTGTTCGATGCCACGTAAGCAGCAAAGAGTGAAGCAAATAAAGACGTACATTGAAGCGTTAAATCTATTGAATGATGCAGCCCCTAAGACAGCAACATTCGTGCAAGAAGGGATATTTAAGATTCCCCGACAATGGGAAGTTGGAACAGATGTTATCTCACTTGAATCGTACATCTTATTTATGAAGAAGTTTTTAACTTCCCATTTTCCCGATTATCCGATCAAAGCTATTTGTGGGCATGATGACGAGCGAGCGGTAAATGAAAATGTTGGTGCGCATGTCCACTACTATTTGTCTGGACGAAATGAAAAAACAGGCTGCTACGACTTACGCAAATCTCAGATTAGAGCAATCAATGAATATCTAAGAAACAACCATCCAGAGGTTGATACTTTATCTGAAGATGGTGACCTTAAGTACAATGAAACTGGTGCAATGGGTAGCTACTTTCAACAAATGTTCCAAGACTATGTTAATGATCACCTGCTCAAACCGAAAGGATTACAGGCTGAGTTCACAGGCGATACAGAGAAAGCACAAGAACGCTATCAGCATATGATCAGAGAGTCGAAACTGCCGAAAAACAAGCGTTCATTCAATTTCTATACGAAGCAGCTAGAAGATCTGGTGAGTCAGATTGAATTGGTTTCAGCGAATCAAAGCAACATTGTTATGGAGCAGGTCTCACTCGATGAACTGGAGCAGGAGAAGCAGAATAAGATTGCGCATATCAATGAACTCAGGGAAGGGATAAACCTCGGTGAGAAAGCTGTTAAATCTGTACTTTTGCAAATAGAAATTGAAGAAGAGAGATTGACATCAATTAAACAAGATGTGCAAAAGACGATTGAAGATAGCGAACAAGAAACGTTCCTTTTAAAAACAGCTCGTAAGCAACGCCAGGATGAACAAGCGCAACTAGAGCACACTCGGAGTCTTCAAAATGAAGTTAATCAGAGAGATCGTGATTTAGTCCAACAATTGCTGAGAGCATCTTTTCTCGCTTCTTATGAGAAAACGCAGAATAGCGCAAAAAGAGATAGCTTAAAGTCATTTATAGGGAAAGTGGTTGATAAGCTCAACAAGGCGCTACCAGAGCCATTGCAGCAACTAATTAGCAGTGTTATCTCTGTTCTTGATGAGAATGGTATCAAATCTAGAAAGAATACAACTGCAAACCAAAATGAGATGGCTCGATAAGCCAGGAACCTATTCATGGCAACTCATATTTGATTGTCAGCTATTAGTAGAGAGTTTGGATTAGGAAAACTTTTCATCAAACCTTGATGAATTGTGATGAATTTTCAATTAATCGTCTAATAATCAATATCTTTGATAGATATTTTGAAAATGTCAGATTAAAAAATCTGACATAAATTCTTTAGAGCACTAGATGTACCATGTTTCTGACCAGAGACGTGTCAGTACGATCACCGCTAACACGAAAATGCCCCAATTATTGTTTTGCGTTAATACTCCTCGCGATTTTGCAGATCCTAACTTTGCATACAAGAACTAATGTGGTTCAAACCTCATATGTGCATAGCTATTCAGGGGGCTGATTTGTCGTAGCAACCTGCAAAGCTGCTCTAGGACAAAAAGCGTGTTGGGGCCATCGCTCTATGTTAGTATTATTTCTAATTTAACCTCTCTAATGCATTGATAAATTAAGAAAATACGGCGATGAAAAAGAACTCTGACTTGATCCACTATTCAAGAGCTGGTGATATTTTTCACTACAGATGGGCAGTAAAGCGATGTTTAGAGCTATTAGACTTCAATACTGACTTGCAACACATCACTATCGAGGGGTCACAAGAATGTGGCTTAGCTGGCGAATGTGTTGTTGATCTAGCGGAGTATCGTCAATCTTCAAAGGGTGACCGACGTGTAGAATATTTCCAGTTAAAGCATTCGACTGTGCGAGCTGACACCCCATTTACACTGTCTGAATTGAAAGAAACTATTGAAGGATTTGCAAAGCGTTATTCTGAATTAACAAGATCCATACAAATTTTAAAAAACGTAAAATTTACAGTTCTTACAAATCGCTTAATTTCACGAAACTT
>NZ_CAWNIB010000208.1:0-2813 GCF_963874405.1 Vibrio sp. V08_P9A1T1 | reverse complement strand
CGATCAGACTTTATTGTGATTAATTAAACTTTAATATGCTCCGACAATATGTGCTCTAACCACCTTGTATCACTCAACCGTTACGGCTTTGGCCAGGTTACGAGGTTGATCGACATCCGTACCTTTGATTAAAGCAACATAGTAAGAAAGAAGCTGCATTGGAATGGTGTAGTAGATCGGCGCGGTAATTTCACTCACGTGTGGCATGGTGATGATTTTCATTGTTTCATCAGCCGCAAAGCCTGCGTCTTGATCGGCAAACACATACAGCAAACCGCCACGAGCACGCACTTCTTCAATGTTCGATTTTAGCTTCTCTAACAGCTCGTTATTTGGTGCAACCACAACAACGGGCATATCAGCATCAATCAGTGCTAATGGGCCGTGCTTTAATTCGCCCGCTGCGTATGCTTCAGCATGAATGTAAGAGATCTCCTTCAGCTTTAATGACGCTTCAAGCGCGATAGGGTAAAACTCACCACGACCTAGGAATAGAGTGTGGTGTTTATCTGCAAAATCTTCAGCCAGTGCTTCAATCTGCTTTTCATAGGCAAGAGCGGCATTAATTTGTGCAGGCAGTGCATGCAGTGCTTCAACAATTTCCGCCTCTTTTTCTTTATTAATGCACTGCTTTTGTTTACCAAGAGCGGTCACTAACATTAGCAAGGTTGCAAGCTGAGTAGTGAAGGCTTTGGTTGACGCCACACCAATTTCTGTTCCGGCGCGAGTCATGAATGCAAAGTCAGATTCACGAACCAGTGAAGAACCCGCCACGTTACAAATAGTCATCGCGGCCATGTAGCCTTTTTCTTTCGCCAAGCGCAAAGCGGCTAAGGTATCTGCCGTTTCACCGGATTGAGAAAGCGTGATCAACAAGCTATTTGGACGAGTGACAAATTTTCGATAGCGGAATTCAGAGGCAATTTCCACATCGCAACTCACGCCTGCCAATGCTTCAAACCAATAACGCGCTGTCATGCCTGCGTTGTACGACGTTCCGCAAGCGACGATTTGCACATGTTCCACTTGGCTAAGAATTTCGGCAGCGTTCACGCCAATGCTTTCTGTCACTACGCTGTCTTTGGTGATACGGCCTTCCATGGTGTTAATCAATGCCGTTGGCTGTTCAAAGATCTCTTTTTGCATGAAATGACGATATTTACCTTTATCGCCAGCGTCGTGCTCTGCGTTAGATTCGCTAATTTCACGCGTCACCTGTTCGCCGTTTGCAGCAAAAACCGTCACATCGCGGCGCGTAACTTCCGCGACATCACCCTCTTCAAGATACATAAAGCGGCGTGTAACATTCAGCAAAGCTAATTGGTCTGAAGCTAAGAAATTCTCACCAACACCGAAACCGATCACGATCGGGCTACCGGAGCGAGCAACCACAACACGGCTTGGATCTTTGCGATCAAGCACCACAGTACCGTAAGCACCATCGAGTTGTTTAACCGTTTTTTGCACCGCTTCAAGCAGTGAACTGGCCGTGCGCAGTTCCCACTCAACAAGGTGAGCAATCACTTCAGTATCGGTTTGCGATTCAAAAAGGTAGCCGCGTTCACGCAGAACATCACGTAGCGTTTCATGGTTTTCGATAATGCCGTTATGCACAACCGCAATATCGCCCGACATGTGTGGGTGAGCATTAATTTCGGAAGGTTCACCGTGTGTCGCCCAGCGTGTGTGCGCAATGCCTGTGCCTCCGGCTACATGTTGCTTTTCGACTGCATCGGCTAGCTCTTGCACTTTGCCTAAACGACGAACGCGCGTTAATTGACTCGCACTATCCACCACAGCAACACCGGCTGAATCATAACCGCGGTATTCCAAACGGCGTAGTCCTTCCACTAAAATTTCAGCCACATCTCGTTGTGCTACTGCACCGACGATTCCACACATAAGGTTTTTACTCCATTTTAGATTTATGCTTCATCCCTAAAGCCGCAAGCGAAGGCCTTTATTTAGGAATGGTTGAATAGGGATTAATTAAGCTCGGATCACTCGCACTTGGTGCGATTCAATCAATGCGGCATCTTGAACGGTTAGATCGTTATCGGTCACTAACACGTCGATATGCTCCCAAGCGAGCTCAAGGTTGGGAATTTTTCGGCCAACTTTGTCTGATTCGATCATCACGATCACTTCTCGTGAGACTTCGGCCATCACTTTGCTCAGGCCAATCAGTTCATTGAAGGTGGTGGTGCCACGTTCAAGATCAATACCGTCAGCGCCAATAAACAGTTGGTCAAAATCGTAAGAACGCAGTACCGATTCAGCCACTTTGCCCTGAAATGACTCGGAATGGGTATCCCAAGTACCGCCCGTCATTAATAGTGTCGGTTCACTTTCTAATTCATTAAGGGCGTTCGCTACGTGCAATGAGTTGGTCATCACAACCAAACCGCGTTTATCATTCAGTTGCTGAATTAATGCTGCCGTAGTACTACCACAGTCAATAACGATGCGATTGTGGTCTCGAATTAACTTAGCCGCCGCCTTAGCCAGCTTTATCTTTCGATTCGAAACTTTAGGATTAAACTCATCATTGACCACCTCTTTAGGCAGTGCAATCGCACCACCGTAACGGCGTAAGAGTTGACCGTTTTTCTCTAAAGAGGCCAAATCCTTTCTAATCGTCACCTCTGAGGTTTCAAACTGAGCAGAGAGTGCATCAACACTGACCTCACCCTGTTCATTCACAAGGTTAGCGATGGTGTGTCTTCTCAGTTGTGTATTTCGTTTCGACATTTATATTTTTCTTCAAGATTACGAATCGAAAGCAATATTAATCGAATCGAAACTTTATTGTC
>NZ_CAWNIB010000207.1:0-2814 GCF_963874405.1 Vibrio sp. V08_P9A1T1 | reverse complement strand
TTAACAAATCAAATGTCGTTTGCTACAGATTACATGTCCCTTACGTGGTTTGTTCGGAGGTAACAATGTCCATAAATTCTATTGACCATGACGAAATGACTGATATTGCAAATAAGTGGGACTTCACGGAAGAAGTAGAAACTCAAAAACCAGTTAAAAACCTTAAATCAGCCGAAGCTCGCCGTCGTATTGAAGCATTAAGAGAGATTCGAGAAAGTGGTTTAACCATTGAAGAAGCGAAGGAGCTAGGCATACTTCACTGACGAGTTCTCACCATTAATCCCCTAAGGGTGGCGCATAGCCACCCTTTATATTTTCCAATTTTCTTGATTTCATACCGATAAATTGCACATTTATGCTCTTAATTTTCCTATGTCCTATGCTATATTTCGTGCCACGTATTTACCGATCTAGGCTAACTCATGTCCTTCAACCTATCTTTACTTGCCGCTGAAGAGAAAAACAAAGTAGAGCTCGATAAACAAGCTTCCTTTCTTGTTTGGAAACTCAAGCAAGGAAAAGCAGGACCTGAAGCGATCACTCAGCAGCAGTCTAAAATTGCCAGTGAGGCCGAAAAAGAGTGGTTTTTACAATCGGTGAACAAATACAAAAGAGTGATGGGTGTTGCGTAGCATTCATGTCTTTGCTAAGTGGAAAATTGAAATGATCCCACTTTTTGCTAAAATCCCTCGCGTTAAATTGAATTAGAGAGATCATCCCTATGGGAAGAAGTTTTGAAGTGCGCAAAGCCTCAATGGCGAAAACTCAAGGCGCAAAAATTAAAGTCTATTCCAAATACGGTAAAGAAATTTACATGTGTGCGAAAAATGGTGGTTCGGACCCAGACATGAACTTGTCTTTGCGCCACCTGATCACAAAAGCGAAGAAAGACCAAGTTCCAGGCCACGTTATTGATAAAGCGCTAGATAAAGCCAGTGGTGGTGGTGGTGAAGACTACCAACCTGCTCGTTACGAAGGTTTTGGCCCTGGCGGCGCAAGTGTTATCGTTGACTGCTTAACAGATAACGGCAATCGTACGTTCCAAGATGTGCGTCAATGCTTTGTTAAAACGGGTGCGAAAATTGGTACTCCAGGTACCGTATCACACATGTTTGATCACCAAGCGGTATTTCAGTTCAAAGGGGATGATGAAGATTCTATCCTTGAAGCACTGATGATGGATGATGTCGATGTGACGGATGTTGAACTGGAAGATGGTGTGATCACTGTATTTGCACCTAACACTGAATTCTTCAAAGTGAAAACATCGCTAAATAATCAGTTCCCTGATTTGACTATAGATGTGGAAGAAATCACATTCGTTCCACAAACACACACACCGGTCACGGGCGAAGAGGCGGAGAAATTCCAGAAATTCCTCGACATGCTAGATGACTGTGATGATGTTCAGCAGGTTTACCATAACGCTGAGCTGTAATAGAGCGAATTAATGAGAAGCCGAGTGATTGACTCGGCTTTTTTTTATCTGTGCATTGCTAACCGTGGTCTTATTCATAGAGAATGACGCAAGGATACATACAGCCCACACTCAGTTACGTGTGTTCGTCCGTTTGGGCTGCTGGGTAATAATAAAAGGAGAAGTTAATGAAAGTCAGTTTTATTGGATTAGGGGTTATGGGATACCCTATGGCTGGGCATCTAAAAAATGCAGGGTTTGATGTTAGCGTCTACAACCGCACTCAAGCTAAAGCGCAGCAGTGGGCGCAGCAGTATCATGGGCATGCAGCGCAAACAGTCGCAGAGTGCGTGCAAGATGCCGATGTGGTTTTAACCTGCGTTGGCAATGATGATGATGTCCGTAGCATGACGACCAGTGACGGCGGCGCGATAAGGGCGATGAAACGCGGCGCAATTTTGGTTGATCACACCACCACATCGGCACTGTTAGCCGAAGAGCTGGCGTCTGCGGCTCATAAAGCGGGCATTCGCTTTATGGATGCTCCTGTTTCTGGTGGCCAAGCAGGGGCTGAAAATGGTGTGCTAACCATTATGTGTGGTGGAGATGCCGAACTGTTTGAGCAGCTGCAACCCGTATTTCGTGCTTATGGCAAGTCATCGGTGCTGATGGGGAAAGCAGGGCAAGGACAACGCGCAAAAATGGTCAATCAAATTTGCATTGCTGGCGTATTAAATGGCCTGTCGGAAGGATTGATCTTAGCGGAAAAGTCAGGGTTAGATATTGGCGTTTTGGTTGATTGTTTGAAAAATGGAGCCGCAGGTTCATGGCAGATGGAAAACCGCGCTGTGAACATGTCAATAGGTAAATTTGATTACGGCTTTGCCATTGATTGGATGATCAAAGACTTGGGCTTTTGTTTGGATGAAGCGCAACGAAACGATCTAAAATTGCCGATGACAGAAAAAACTTATCATGCTTACCAAGCCTTGTCTGAGCAAGGTGAGGGAAGAATGGATACTTCTATCCTTATCAAAGCCGTTAATTCATAAATATCACAGCTCAGAGATAGACTCAATTGGCCCTATTTAGGGCCATTTACACTGTAAACCTATAAATCGATTCCTATTTATCTTCTGGCCCCGCATACCTACAGTGTCTATCTGTGTGCCTCTTTTCGAAAAACGATTGTATAAAACCATGATCGCCTACCGATTAGGGAGGACAAATGTCCTTCATTTTTGTTTGCTGTGCGTGACTGTGCTGGATAAATCGTCAACTAATTACATTTACTGAAAAATCTTAAAATTTGGTTTTTAATTTCAATAAAGTCACATAAAACCAGTTTAATATGCTGTTAATTTGGTGTTTCCATGGTTTTCAATCCAAGCCAAGCC
>NZ_CAWNIB010000206.1:0-2817 GCF_963874405.1 Vibrio sp. V08_P9A1T1 | reverse complement strand
CGGTGATGATTGACTTGCCCGAGTAGCCATTGCGGGAGTTGGAGCTGGTTCTAGATTGGTGTTTTTGATATCCAAGGTGCTCATCGAGTTCAGCGTTTAACGCCGTTTCAACGGTCACCTTGGTTAACATTTTGCGGAAGTCATCAAGATCAGATTCTGTCTTAATTGACTTTGCTGCTTCACGAGCAAAAGCTTCGAGTGCTTTCTTATCCATATTGTCCATCCTTAGCCTTTAAGGCTTAAGTTTAGACAGTTACACAGAATTCAGGACACTCTCCTCATTTTCACACTGACTTGTTCAAGTCGTTATGGCAACACTGCCCCTTCAAATTATCTATGATTGGGCATTCACTACCACCGTCGCCTGGACATTCGGTAATCCACTCTTCTAGTTGCAACTTAATCAATGAAAGCTCTGCCAGCTTCTGTGATACTTGTTTCAACTTCTCTTGCGCTTTCTCTTTGACTGCAAAACTGGTCCGGGACGGATCGTTGGCAAGGGCGAGTAAGGATTTACATTCCTCTAAACTAAAACCAACGCGCTTGCATCGCGCAATAAGTAAAAGATCATCAATATGCGCTTGTTGATAATGACGGTAACCATTTTCTGAACGAAGGGGCGGCGATATCAGCCCCTTCTCTTCATAAAGACGAATGGACTTAGCGGTAAGTGCTGTTAACTGAGAAACTTGGCTAATATTCATAGGCTAACCATTGAGAAATACAAAGACAAAAACACAAAAGGCATGGGAGTGAACCATGCCTTGTTAGTGCTAAAAATACAATGAAATGCCATTTACGCAAGAAAAATAGCCTTTACTCTTGGCTAATCAGCCACGCTAGAATCGCCGCTTTATCGGCTTTGTCAGTTTTCTGGTACCAATCGGCCATCATGGTCACTAGCTTATTTTCGCTCACCAGCGGCTGATTAACAGCGGCACGGTTTGCAAAGGCCCAATTGGCAAATTCTTGTTGCTCCGCGCTAGTTGCTTCGCCATAGAGATACTGCACCATTGTGAAACTAGTTGGCACGGCAGTCGTTACCGGCTCTGCACTGATTACTGTCTCACTAGCTTGAGCAGGCATTGGAGCTGCTTGACCACGTTTTTGATTAAATCCGACCTGATTCAGTGCACTGATTGAGGCGACTTTCGCTTGCGAATTATATTGATAGAGCTCTTTTTCATAATCTCGGATCAGTGAAAAACCTTGTGTGACTAAAACGTCTTGTTGAAACTCCACTGACTGCTTAGCTGCATTAGTCAAGACAACCGCAGGGTTCTTATCAAATGCTTTGGCAGTGGTTTCATCTTTGACCATCGATGCCGGTTTAAGCAGCACCTTACTATTGCTTTGATTAAAACTCACCACGATCGCCGGTGATTTATATTTATTTTGATTACCACCAAAGTGAATTACTTTTTCAAAACGTACCAAAAGCTGGTTTGCGCCATCAGGTAGAGTAATTTCATTGGTATGGCCAAACGATATTTCAGGTTCAACGCCATTCACGGCTAGAATCTGGAGGTTTCGATCTATATTCACCACCACATCAGCGTAGGAGCTAGCAGAAATAACCATTCCTAATAACGCGCTAATCATAAGTTTGTTCATTATTACCTCCAGTTAAAAGGCGAGCTATCGCTCGCCTCGATTTACACTTTTAATCTATATGATTAGAAGTAGTATTCTACACCCATCAAGAAACGAGTTTGGTCATTGGCATCAGCATTGCCTTTGCCATCACCGTCAGCAGGGGTCATCATATCGTAATTACGCACGTCAAAGTAGAGTACTGCAGATGGGTCAAGTACATACAATGCGCGTGCTGTAATTGCACGACTACTACTTTCTGCTTGTGTTTCACCGCCAAATTTCGCTTTAGTCGTAGCAGAATAACCTGCTTTAAATAACCACTCAGATGTTGCCCAGTAAGCTAGTGTTGCAGAGTAAGCATCCTGTTTTTTCTCAACATTATTTACTTCGTTAGTCATATGTTTCCAAGCAGCTGTCAAGCTCAACTTGTCAGTAATAGATACGTTACCACCAACTAAGTAATAAGCAGCTTGGGCTTCGTCTGTCTTAGCAGCCGTTGCATCAACCCATTTTTTCTCACCGTTAGAACTGTCAAATTCATAGTAGCCATCTTTAGCTGCAGTTACAGTTTTCTCTTTCGAACCAAGATAAGCACCACCGTGGATACCAAAACGTTCTGCGTTATAAGCTAACGCAAAGCTCACTACTGCGTTATCAGTAGAGCTTTCCATTTTGCTGGCAGATAGAGAGTATTTGAAACCACTGTAGTCTACAGAGTCGAAACGGATCACGTGGTCTGCACGGTCTTGGTAACCTGCACCAATTGCATTGTGCCAGTCAAATACATTACCTAAACCTGGGTTTGAGTGTGGCCAGTCTACATAATCGTAGATAGAAACAAGTTGACGCCCGACTTTGACTGTACCTACATCATCAAATGCTAAACCAAGATAGGTATCACGACCACCAAATTGACCACCAGTATCACCATTAAATGCGTTAGATGTTTCAATTTGCCACACAAAATCAGGGCCAAAATTATTGAATGATTGAGTGCCACGAAGCCCGACACGTGATTCAATTTCCACACCAACAGTATCATCTTTCGCGCTATCACCTTTACTTTCAAAGTAAAGGTTACCAGCAGCTTGACCGTACAACTGGACATTGTCCGTTAGTTGAGCAGCTTGAACACCAACTGCAGCCATAGCAACTGCAGCGCCTAAAAGAGTACGTTTAAACATTTTGTCCATGGAAAAACTCCTAAAAAATAGATATAGC
>NZ_CAWNIB010000205.1:0-2847 GCF_963874405.1 Vibrio sp. V08_P9A1T1 | reverse complement strand
GTCGAGCGTAGGGCATGTTCGTGATCTTCCAACCGCAGGTCAAAGTACCGCTAAAAAAGCAACGCCTAGTTCTTCTTCAAAGAACCTTAGCGCTGAAGAGAAAGCACGCTTGAAAAGCGAGAAAGACCGCAGTTCGTTAATTAAGAAGATGGGCATCGACCCTTATCACGGCTGGGAAGCGAATTACCAAATTTTGCCGGGTAAAGAAAAAGTAGTGGCGGAATTGCAAAAGCTTGCTAAAGATGCCGACTGCATTTATCTCGCAACCGATTTGGACCGCGAAGGAGAGGCCATCGCTTGGCACCTTCGTGAGATCATCGGTGGCGATGAACAGCGATACAAACGAGTTGTATTTAACGAAATTACTAAAAATGCAATCCAACAAGCCTTCCAAACACCGGGTGAATTGAATATCGACGGTGTAAACGCCCAACAAGCACGTCGTTTCATGGACCGTGTGGTGGGTTTTATGGTCTCTCCATTACTTTGGAAAAAAGTGGCGCGTGGCTTGTCTGCGGGTCGCGTCCAATCGGTGGCGGTGAAATTACTTGTTGAGCGTGAGCGTGAAATTAACGCGTTTGTCCCTGAAGAGTTCTGGGATATCCATGCTGATACGAAAACGCAAGATAAAACGGATTTCCGTCTGTTGGTCGCGCAAAAAAATGATGTAGCGTTTAAGCCTGTCAACGAAGCGGAAGCTAAATCAGCGGTTTCGATTTTAGAAAAAGCTTCTTACGAAGTGTGTAAACGTGAAGACCGCCCAACCAGCAGTAAACCTTCCGCTCCTTTTATCACCTCGACGTTACAGCAAGCAGCCAGTACTCGCTTGGGTTACGGAGTGAAGAAAACGATGATGCTAGCTCAGCGCTTGTATGAGGCAGGTTACATCACTTATATGCGTACCGATTCAACCAACTTAAGTGCTGAAGCGGTCGAAGCGGTTCGCAGCTATATTGGGAGTGAGTTTGGACAAGCCTACTTACCTGAGAATCCGTTAGCTTATGGAAGTAAGCAGGGCGCTCAAGAAGCGCACGAAGCGATTCGTCCATCCAGCGTGGATGTGAAAGCCGATGATTTACAAGGTATGGAAGCGGATGCTCATAAGCTATACGCGCTAATCTGGAATCAGTTTGTTGCTTGCCAAATGACGCCAGCTCAATACGATTCGACCACTGTGAGCGTGAAAGCGGCAGAATTTACCCTTAAGGCGAAAGGTCGCATCCTTAAATTTGATGGTTGGACACGAGTTCAACGTCCAATGGGTAAGAATGAAGACCAAATTTTACCACCAGTGAAAGTGGGCGAAACGTTGTTATTGCAAACGTTAGATCCAAAACAACATTTCACTAAGCCACCGGCACGTTATACGGAAGCTGCGCTGGTAAAAGAGCTTGAAAAGCGTGGTATAGGCCGACCATCGACGTATGCTTCTATCATCTCTACCATTCAAGATCGCGGCTATGTGAAAGTGGATCAGCGACGTTTTTATGCTGAGAAAATGGGTGAAATCGTCACCGATCGTCTGGATGACAGTTTCAATGACTTGATGAACTATGACTTCACCGCGCGAATGGAAGAAAAGCTGGACCAAATTGCAGCAGGATCTGCAAATTGGAAAGGAGTCTTGGACGATTTCTTTAAAGATTTCACTGCAGATTTAGAAACGGCTGAACTGGATGAAGAACAAGGTGGTATGAAACCCAACCACATCGTGATGACCGACATTCAATGTCCGACATGTTCACGTCCAATGGGAATTCGTACAGCCTCTACAGGGGTGTTCCTCGGTTGTTCTGGTTATGCACTGCCGCCTAAAGAGCGTTGTAAAACCACCATTAACCTAGGTGACGAAGAAGGCGTCATCAATGTCTTGGAAGAAGATGTTGAAACGGCTGCACTGCGCGCTAAAAAGCGTTGTCCTATCTGTGAAACGGCGATGGATGCGTACCTAATCGATGACACACGTAAAATGCATGTGTGCGGGAACAATCCGAACTGCGAAGGTTACGTTGTAGAATTCGGTGAGTTTAAAGTTAAAGGCTATGATGGTCCAGTTGTCGAGTGTGACAAGTGTGGGTCAAACATGGTGCTGAAAAATGGCCGTTTTGGTAAGTACATGGATTGCACCAGCGATGACTGTAAAAATACGCGTAAGATCTTAAGAAGCGGCGAAGTTGCTCCACCAAAAGAAGATCCTATCCATTTCCCAGAATTGCCTTGTGAAAACTCGGATGCGTATTTTGTACTGCGTGATGGCGCTTCAGGTCTGTTTCTTGCGGCGAGCAATTTCCCGAAATCTCGTGAGACACGTGCGCCATTGGTTGAAGAATTGGCTCGTTTCAAAGAGCGCCTAGCACCAAAGTATCAATACTTAGCTGATGCGCCTGCACATGATCCTGATGGTGTGGCGGCGGTTGTACGCTTTAGTCGTAAGTCAAAAGAACACTATGTACGCACTGAGATAGATGGTAAACCCTCAGGTTGGACGGCGTTGTACGATAATGGGCGGTGGGAAATTACCGATAAGCGTAAAAACGCTAAAAAATAGCCTTTAATGTGATCAATGCGAAAAGGTAGCCTTCGGGCTACCTTTTTTTTGGCTGGAGTTTGAGCAAGTTCAACTATTCATACAATTCATAGTGAATCTATCGCCAATATTTTGACATTTGTCGAGTAAGACCGTAATGATGAACTATCCGTGAGCGGGCGGGGTGTCGGATGTTCAGAGTCTTGTACACAGGAGATAGCCTTATTGCACCAGCATGTTGTGAATTGTTCAGTCGGTTCAACAACTAAAATGGAGCTATTTGGTGTAATTAATATTTATGTCTTTAACCTAGTAAACAT
>NZ_CAWNIB010000204.1:0-2866 GCF_963874405.1 Vibrio sp. V08_P9A1T1 | reverse complement strand
TAATTTTTTTCATTGTTATTTACCAGTTGGGTATAAATTTTGCTTTTAAAATCTTAGCTGATGTAGGCAGTGCGTTTTGAAAGTGTAACAAGTTTTGAAAAGCAAAGAGTGTTCCAAGTTTTTTAATCTGAAGTTTGGAATCAAGATTGCCTCAGTATATCTGGAGATAAGAGAATGAAAAAATGGCTTTCGATAGTGCCAGCAGTTTTGTTAACTGCTTGTGCCTACGCCCCGATTTATAACGGTAAAGAGCCATACAATGGTTCACAGTTTATGCTAATGGAGAGCCCACGTCACACGTTGGACTTCTTTGTTGAAAGCATGACAGAAGATTTGATGGTGTCCAATACTAGTGTTTCTGCTCGCACTCCTATTGCTGTAACATCGTTTGTGGACCTGCAAAGTATGGATGCGACTAACTGGTTGGGTAACTCGGTTTCTGAAGGATTTATTCATCAGTTTCAGCGTCGAGGATTTAAAGTGGTTGATTTCAAAACCACAGGCTCGATTCAGGTAACGCAGCAAGGTGATTTTGCTTTCAGTCGTGACTGGAAAGACCTCGCTCAAGAGCAGGAAATCCAATACATACTGACAGGCACAATGCTTCGTCAAGAAGGCGGTGTATTAGTCAATGCTCGTGTTGTGGGAATGCAGTCTCGTGTTGTGGTTGCTACCGCACAAGGCTTTTTACCTGCTGATCGTATTGGTCGTGATCTTGATACGCTCAACAGTATCCGTACACAAGATGGTGTGTTAATTCGCTCTGACCCTACGATTAAGCAGCCGTATACTGTTATCTTGCGTCCATAGGAGAAACCAATGAAAAAATGGCTATTACTTCTAGTGACTATCATGATGGTGGGTTGCCAGCCATTGCAAACCATGCGCGCTGATGAATGGTTGACGGCGGTAGGTTATGCCAATATCAGTGAGCAAACTGGGCGTAGTGTGGATGAAAAGCAAGTCCGTGCAATGCGTGCCTCTAAAATCGATGCTTATCGCGAACTGGCAGAGCAAGTCTATGGAATGCGAGTGAGTGGTCGTGCTGAACTACAAGATCAGCGATTGGGCACAGAGCTGACGTCGGGAGCGGTTGATGGTGTTATCCGCGGAGCAGAAGTGGTCCGCAGTTATAAGGTGGGTGATAGTTATGTTACTGAGTTACGTCTCGATATCCGTAAGATGGATAAACTGCGTGACTACGGCGAAGTTCAGCAAGTACCAGAAAAACGTCAACAAACACTCTTCTAAATCTTCCTTCTCTCCAGATCGAAAAAGCGGCAAAGTTTGCCGCTTTTCTGTTTAATTCGTTTCAGCTTAAAAGTTTAGTAGCTCAGCTGCATTTTGATTACGCTTTAATATTGGTCCCTAAAGTGGACACAGTGTGGGTTTGCCCACCAGCGTTATACGTCATGCCAATTTTTCCGTGGCTTTGCTGCATCAAATTATTGAGTTTATTAAAACTGAGTTGTGCACGTTGTAGCGCTTCACCATTAACAAGGTTTGCTTGCTGGCAATCGTGAACAATGGAACGAATCTGATCAACGATTTGCGACAGGAGTACATCTTCAGCCAGGCTCACGACATGGGGATGTTTCGCAATTCGGAGGTCAGTTTGTTGAAGTTGTCCAACTAAGGTCATCTTTTGTTTGGCAATAGCTTCGATTTCACTTGATGAACGGCTCGTAATTGCTAACTTTTCTTGTTCAAGTAGCGAAGAGAGTTCTAGTGCATTTTTCAATTGGAAATCGACTAAGTCTTTTAATACAGCCATTGTATGTTGCCTTAATTAGTCAAAAATAGGGCTAGTTAAAACCACCCAACTCTTTTTCAAATTTAATCATATTATCAGCCAACTTTTCTGGGTCGACTCTATATGAGCCATTGGCTATCGCATCTTTAATTGCAGCGACTTTGGCACTATCAAAACTTGGCTGAGATACCATTTGGTTGTGCATTTCACCAATGGCCTTACCTTGGGTACTAAGTGATACCGCATCTTGATTTTGAGGTGAACGAGTGACCGAGCCGGATGTCGATGGAGATGCATTCGATTCAGTACGAGCATTACTACGATTTGTCGTCGTTAATGTTTGCCCCGAACGTATGTTATCAATACCTGCCATATGTGAGCCTTATTAATAATAATGGAAACCTGTACAGTCAATATCGACGGTGCTTGTGATTACTTTAGCTTTTTTTTCTGTTTCACTTTCTTAACAACGTAAACACATTTAGAAGTGTAATGAAAGCGTTAAAATTGAACCGTGACTTCGCCAATACCGGTTACTTGTGCATCTATTATACGGTTTGATTTATCATTTTTCACTTTTATCTGCTCACCAAAAATACCATCACTTAAAGCGGTTCCTTTGGTTGTGATGATCATTCCCTGCTTGACTGCTTGAATCATAACGTTTTCATTACGACATACGACGCATATATCATCTTGCTCAACGACATCGCCAATACGCATGTTTTTTTTCACTTTAGCTCCGACGATACGATTTATATCGGAAAAACCTTGTCGTCTAAAGCGGTGTAAGTCTACCATTGTAATCAAGACATCTTGCTGCGTAATTTGCTGTCCACGAGAAATGGGTACGGCAACGGTGACAAGTGGCAGTGAAATGGTCAGTCTTACAGGAACATAAATTTTCCAGTTATCTTCAATGCATTCAACCAGAACTGTGATATTACTTGCAGAACCATTACTGGATGAGGAAGAGGTCGATAACGGTGTGGGGCAGTCGGTGGCATAAATTCGGTCATCAACATTTGCCGCTTTTACGTTTAACTCCCCGCTGGGAGGCCACTCAATTGTTTCTAAAACATGTTGTTCCGCAGCTTGTTGAATGGCTTCAAC
>NZ_CAWNIB010000203.1:0-2901 GCF_963874405.1 Vibrio sp. V08_P9A1T1 | reverse complement strand
CATGACGGAAGAACTAAAAATAGGGCAGGGCGCAAGTAAAAAAGCAAGACGAAAAGCGCGATTCCGTTGAATGATAGAGAAGTATAAAAGAGAGTAAGCAAAAATAAATCTGTCGCCACTTCATCGCCATTAGATAAGTCATTAGCAAATAACCTATTGATTTTTAATTATGTTTTTTGTTTTGCTCGATAATGTCCAGTAGCAACTCGTTGTTCTCCTTTAATAAAGCCAAGCAAGATTACCACAGTTATCAACAAGCACGAGCAGCAAATGGTGAGTTCTTGATCTTTCACACTATTCTTCTAATACGAGCATTCTACAGGTGTTAAACCCTTATGATTTGAAGCTACCGTTGTTTCAAGTTGTTTGAGCCTAAGTCGTGGTTATCTATATCCACAATAAGTTCCTTCAGTTTTTTCGAATAACTCAATCAGTACTAAAGTATGTCCACAATGTAAAGTATGGTAAATACTGTGTTAATAATTTAGGCTAGAATATAGATTCAATTCACTTTGTTGCTGTTTCACTTGCTGGTTTAGAAAATTTATGACAACTGAAGTTAAAAATTACAACTTAGTCACGCGTCTTATCCATTGGTTATCCGCACTCGTTATCATCGGTATGTTTGGTGCTGGGATCTGGATGGTTGAGTTAACCTATTACAGTCAATGGTATAACACCGCGCCACATTGGCATAAATCTGTCGGTTTGTTGCTGCTCGTGGTCACCCTGTTCCGCATACTATGGAAGTTGGTGAGTGTCTCTCCTGCCATTGGTGGCGGCCACTATGAGCGCATTGCGGCTAAAGCGGCGCACGGATTAATGTATTTATTATTGATGACGCTGTTTGTATCAGGCTATTTGATCTCAACAGAAGATGGCCGAGGGATTGATGTTTTCAATTGGTTTACTGTACCAAGTATGGGCTTGTTGTTTGAAGGACAAGCCGATCTCTCTGGTACGGTTCACTTTTACGCAGCTTGGACGCTGATTATTTTAGCAGGCGTGCACGCTGTTGCCGCACTCAAGCACCATTTTATTGATAAAGACGATACGCTACGAAAAATGATAGGAGCTTCTAAATGAAGAAAACGTTACTTGCTACTGGATTGGCTTTCGCAACACTCATGCCGCTAGGTGCAAACGCTGCTGACTATGTTATAGATACCAAAGGTGCGCATGCTTCAATTAACTTTAAAGTCAGCCATCTTGGTTATAGCTTTACCAAGGGCCGCTTTAACAAGTTTGATGGTGAGTTTTCCTACGATCCTAACGACCTTGCAAGCTCAAAAGTGAAAGTTAATGTGGATACTCGCAGCTTGGACAGTAACCATGCTGAACGTGATAAACATATTCGTAGTGCTGATTTCATTGATGCATCAAAATATTCACAAGCCACGTTTACCAGTACTCAAGTGGTTGATAAAGGGAATGGTAAACTAGAAGTGCTCGGTGATCTTACTCTGCATGGTCAAACCAAACCCATTACTATTGATGCAGAATTTATTGGTGCAGGTAAAGACCCATGGGGTGGCCAACGCGCTGGTTTTTCGGGGACAACACGTATCGAACTCGCGGATTTCAATATTGCAGTAATGGGCGCTTCAAGCTATGTCGATATGGAACTCTATGTTGAAGGAATACAAAAGTAATCCACATCTTGTTATGCTTTAAGCAAACATGAATAAAAGGGTCTAACTCTAGACCCTTTTCACTAACTCTCGCTATATTTTATCTCTATACATTGGCTAACTGACGGATTTCTGAGTCTGGAATTCGGCGACCGCGTTGTCCATGTCGTTTGCTTGTTTGGAAACGATATCGACTTCAATCAAACACTGTTTAGCTGAGTGCATATTATTATCAGAGATAGAGTTAAGTTCGGTGATCGATTCACTGACTTGGTTCATCACAATGCCTTGTTCTTCAATTGCAGAGGCGATTCGCTCAGAGTTACTTTGTATCATTTCCATGTCAGAGAGAATCTGACGTAAACTATTATCCAGTTCTCCTGAAGCCGTTAGCGTCGCATGGCCTTGAGTGTTGCATTGTGCAATATCAGTGACAACGGTGCTCATTTGGCTTTGAATTGCAGAAACGACATTGGTGATCTCTTCCGTTGACTGATGCGTGCGGCTGGCAAGTGCGCGCACTTCATCGGCGACCACAGCAAAGCCTCTTCCTTGTTCTCCGGCGCGAGCGGCTTCAATCGCGGCATTTAATGCCAGTAAATTGGTCTGCTCTGCGATACCTTGAATGATGTTAACAGCACCGCCAATTTGTTCGACATGCTTGTTCAATGAGGCGATGGAGATTTGACTTTTTTCCAATGTTCGTGAGAGTTCATCGACATTTTTTACCGTTGATTCTACCACTAAACGCCCTTGCTGAGCATTGTGCGCGGCTTTGTGTACACCTTCTACCGCTACACTGGTACTTTCTGAAATTTCGCTGATGGTGGACACCATTTCTTGAACGGCCGTTGCCATTGTCGTAGTGTGGTCAGCCTGAACGTGAAACTGTTCAATCACATCTTCTAATTCGTTATGCATACTTGATGTACTGTTCGATAGCTGGTGAGACTTTGTTTGAGAGCCAGCGATAAGAGTTTCGAACTTATCGAGTAAGGTATTAAAATAAGTTGCGATCGATACCAGCTCGTTGCGGCCAGTCAGTTCAACACGCAAACTGATGTTGTTGCTGTTTGAAATCATTTGCATCACTGATAACAACTTACTCACTTGCACGTTAATGGAGCGCGCTATTTGGAGAATAAATCCAAGGATTAGCACGATCACTAACGCACTGAGCCCTTGCTTCACATAGTTAAGTTCTTGCTCAATACTTGTAATCTCTTTATTTAACACTTCAGAAAAGGTAACAAACTGTTGTTCAACATTA
>NZ_CAWNIB010000202.1:0-2908 GCF_963874405.1 Vibrio sp. V08_P9A1T1 | reverse complement strand
ATCCTTGAGATTTAATGGCGGCAACGAACCGAGTTTAAATTTGGAAGTTGCCAGCAAAAACAAAGGGAACCGGATAAGGAATTCCCATACATAAGAAAAGGCAGTGGATTAATTATGAAAAAGACTCTATTAGCACTAGCAGTAGTATCTATATCTTCTCAAGCGTTTGCTGAGGCTCCAACGGCAATTAACAGCGACCAGTTTAAAGTGAGTGGTCAATTAGGTTTAGGCGCTTACTATGACACATTCACAGAATCTGTTTATGATGATTGGGCAACAGCAGCAACCGTTAAAGTAGCATACAAAAACGGTTATGTAGTGGGCTATCTCGAAGCTGATTTAGAAATGAATTTTGATACAGATGAATCAAAAGTAAGCCCTTATGAAGGCGCGATTCAAAGCGGGCCAGCAACGGACATCGACAAAGCTTGGGTCGGTATTGATACTGGCTACGGTATTGCATCGTGGGGTTGGGAAAATGATACTGCACTCGATACTGTCGATGGTGCGGGTGATCTAACCGTTGAGTTTGGTAACAGTGCTGGCGATGCATCAGATGGATTTAATGTTTTCCAATTCCGTGGACAAGCATCAAGCATTGCATATGGTATTTCTTACTTTGACACAAGCGATGATCGTGATGCAGCTGACAGCGGTATTAACGGCTTTCTTGGCTTCAAATCTGAAACAGTTAACGTTTACGCTGGCTACGAGACACGTGATGAAGCTAAGTATGACGTAGTATCGTTGTCAGGTAATGCGAAGTTTGGTGCATTCCAACTTGGTGCAAACGCGTGGATCAATGATGGTGATAAGAAAGACTTGACCGGAAAAGATGCATCGGAGAAGAAATCTACTGGTTTTTATGTATCTACAGCTTACTCTGTATCGGATGATTTAACATTGGCTCTTGGTTACTCGGCTACTACTGACGAAGCAAAAGGTGCAGCAGATTACGATAGTTCATATGCGAACGTAGCTGCGTTTTATAATCTAAACGGTGTTGACGTGCAAGTAGATATCAAGCAAGACATCGAAAATGGTGATGCTGGTAAAGATCAAGAAGAGACTTGGGTATTTGCTGCCGCTTACTGGTACTTCTAACCTAATTGATTTGTAACTCTAGTTCTGAGCCCTTCTTTAATATAGAAGGGCTTTTTATTGCCCTACCCACAACACTTCTTAAATTTCTTGCCGCTACCGCAATGACATGGGTCATTTCGTCCTAGCTTCGTTGGTGTGTTCTCCTGTGGAAATTCACCGTCAACGTAGAACCAGATACCATTTTCTCGTATAAATCGTGAACGTTCTTGCAGACAAAATTGCTGTTGATTCTGTGTGTAATAGGCTTTGAAATGAACGAAGCCTTCATTTTCGTTGTTGCGGATACTTGCGGAGATGACGTCTAGCCCACACCATTGACTGTTGATTGATTCTTCAATCGCGTCACGTTGCTGTGGTGCATTGCAACTCGGATGATAGGTATTGATGACGAAATCAACCAAACCCAGAACATGGGCACTATAGCGGGCTCTCATCAGTTGCTCTGGATAGATGGCTAAAGCTGAATCACTGTGGATTGGTTCACAACAGTGTTGGTAATCTAAATGACTACCACAATAGCATTGGTTCATAAATCCTCTCAAATTGCCCATTCATATAAGACGGGGAAGTTTAAGGAGATCTAAACTCGATGTCTACTCAGGAGTGGACACCCAGTAAATCGGCTGTCCATTTCACAGCTTCGTTGTAACACTCTTTCACCACGGGCTCTTCGATATTTAACGCATTAGCAATTTTCTCAACCTTTTGCCAGTCAGCCTGTTCATAAGCTCGAGTTAACTCGAGTACCAGACCTAATTCTCCTTTCCCTTCTATTAATGCAAGTTTAACGTATTCGTCGATAGGCATCTCTTCCATGATACTTTCTAAAGGTTGATCAAGTAGGCTATCGAGTAGCGAAAACATTCCTGTCAGGAAGGCCGAACCGGGTTCGACGTTCATTTTTGCTTTCACACCGATCAGCTCGCAATATCTTGCCCTTTGAATGGATAAACCATACAAATAGTCCGGTTTAGATTCTTGCGTCGAAGCAATAGCAACCAAGGAGATAAACTTTCTCAATCGTTGTTCACCGAGATAAATCAGCGCTTGTTTAAATGAATGGATTTTTGAACTGACTGTTGCGGATGAGTTAACAAAGGTTAACAGTTTATAAGACAGGGTCAGGTCGGTGGCGACAAGCTCCTCAATGGCTTTGTAATCGAGGTTAGATTTGGCTATTTCTTTGAACAGTTGCACCACAGTAAGAAATGCAGGCTCTAACGCTTTGCGCTGTAACATCTCTGGTTTGCTAAAAAAGTAGCCTTGAAAATAGGTAAAGCCCGCCTTTTTAGCTTGCTTAAACTCTTCATAGGTTTCTACTTTCTCAGCAAGGAACTCAATTTTCGTCGCACCAAGTTTTTGAATAAAGCGAGCGGCTTTTTCAAGGGGAACGATACGGATGTCAAATTTGATAATTGACACATAGGGGAAGAAGACGAGCCAGCCTGAACTGGGTACAAAGTCATCAAGCGCAATTCGGTAACCAAGCTTCGCCATCTTTTTAATTGCTTCTAATAACTCTAAAGTTGGTTCGCAATCTTCCAATACCTCAACGACCAAGTTTTGCGCAGGAAAAAGCGTAGGCACGAGGTTAATCAGGCTTTGATAAGGAAAATTGACAAACCCTAAATGCTTACCCAGCGTATTGTAATGAGTGGATAAAAAATGATCAGAGAGTAACCGACTCGTTGCTAAGTCTGGGTCTATATCTGGAAAGGTGTTCTTAGGACCGTCTCGAAATAGCAGCTCGTAGCCGATAGTTTTTCGGTCACGATCGAGTATGGGTTGTCTGGCGATATAGGAG
>NZ_CAWNIB010000201.1:0-2922 GCF_963874405.1 Vibrio sp. V08_P9A1T1 | reverse complement strand
GTGTCGTTCCATACATACTGAGAATCTTAATTTGCGTAATATTCTATTTTTTCACCCATTGAGCTTATTATTGCTGCTTGTCATATCGGCCAGTTCGCTATCGACGGAGTTACCTAAAAGTCATCGCATTCACGAAGGTCAGCTTGAAAACGGCTTAAGGTACCAATTAGTCCATAACACGACACCTGCTCATGCTGTCATTATGCGTATGCGCATTGCAGGTGGTTCTTTAGTCGAGTCAGAGCAAGAACAAGGCTTGATGCATCTTTTAGAACACATGGCGTTTAAAGGTTCGGACTCTGTAGCCGAAGGGGAGATGATTCGCCAACTTGAACGCTTAGGATTAAGTTTTGGATCCGATACCAATGCGGTGACTCAATTCAATCAAACCGTGTATGAGTTCAATATTGCTCAAGGAGACTCACAAAAAGTAGCAACTGGTTTGTGGCTTATGAGAGAGATTGCGGATCGCCTTAAGCTTGAACCAAAGGCGTTGGAGCAAGAAAAACCGGTTGTTGTGGCGGAATGGAAAGAGAGAAATTCCGCTGATGTTGAGAATTATCGTCAACAGCTGAGCTTCTTATATCCGAGGAGCCCTTTGTCAAAACGTTTGCCAATTGGTGATCTCGATGTAGTAAAACATGCTAGTTCAGAGCAGTTACGTTCACTCTATCAACGTTTTTATACGCCAGAACGTACCACGATCATTGTGGTGGGAGACCTTGATGTTGCTCAGGCCGAAGAGCAGATCAAACGACTTTTTTCTAACTGGGTACCTCACCGGGATGCAGTACCGCTACGGGCTGACCATTTGATGTTGCCTGCAGTAAGGACACACTTGCAAGCCGATGTTTTCTTTGATGCTCGTTTGCCGACCCAAATTTCGCTTGGTGTGATTGCACCACAAGAGCGACAAGCAGATAGCGTTGAAAGTCGCCATGAAATGATCCTTGAATCAATATTGTCGAACTTACTCTACCAACGGTTACTTCCCCATCTGATAGACCAAGAGGGGATAACGAATGCTTTTGTTCATATTGAACAAGATTTCGGTATCGCATCACGGATGGAATTGTCACTGGTAACCTTGCCCGAGCAGTGGCGGCATGGGCTGACATTACTTGAACAGACGGTGCGACAAGCGATTCGATACGGCTTTAATCAGGGCGAAATTGATCAAGCGATCAAGGCAATACATGCTGATTATCAGCAAAGAGCAGCAAGTAGCGATACCTTGCATAGTTTTTCGATTGCGCAAGGCCTAGTGACAAGTGATGCTCAGCAATTTGTCCCGATTGAACCGACGTTCGCGCTTGCTCTTTTTGAAGCTTATCAACCTCAAATCACCGCCGCTCGATTGCACGACCTGCTTACAGAACGTTGGCAAGGTAAGCCGTGGATTTATCTTTCTGGGCCATATAAGGTTGAGAAAATCAATCAAACGCTACTCGATGTATATGAACAAAGCCAAAAACAGCCAGTAGAGCCTTATCAAATATCATCGGTCGAGGCATTTGCCTACCGTGAATTTGGTGAGGCGGGCACGCTCATTCACGACAAGCGAGATCCCGAAACGGGGATTCGGATGTTGAAATTTGCCAATGGCGTTAAGCTCAACATCAAGCCAACCGAGTTAGAGAAAAACGTCATCTACCTCAATCTTGCATTAGGTTTTGGCGAATATCCGTTACCTAGAAAAGAGGGCATTCAGGCACTGTTTAATGATGGCTTTGTTGCTGGTGGGTTAGAGCAGCATTCGTTTCAGCAGTTAATTCATCTCTTTTCTGCTGCCAATGTGACGACGGGGTTCAATGTCGGAACGCTTGGTTTTGCGAGTCAGGATTTCACCAATCAAGCGTCGCTTGACCAACAGTTAGCACTGCAAACGGCATTTTTAACGAGCCCGGGCTGGCGAGAAGAGGGGATGAACCAATTTCGTCAACGAGTACTGGCAGCGAGTAACAGCCAGAACACGACGCCAGAAGAGGCATTTTGGACGGTGTTACCTGAATTATTGCACCCTGACGACCCACGATTTCGTAGCCATGACGAGGAACTGTTAAAGCGTCATTTTTCAGAATTAGTTCCAGTGTTTGCCTCGGCGGTAGATAAAGGCCTTTTAGAAATTGCCATTGTGGGTGATCTTGACGAAGAGAAAACGATTCAATCGGTTGCTAAAACGCTGGGCGCTTTGCCGCGTCATCCAGAAAAAGAGCTGCAAGTTGAGCGCGTTGAGTTTCCACCAGTGCCTGCATCACATATTGTTGAGCATCAAGGTTCAGCCAATGCCGCGGCATTGGCTTGGCTGTGGCCAACGACTGATAAGGTGAATGCCGAACACTACGCAAAACTGATGCTGCTTGAAGAGGTTCTCAGTATTTTGTTGACGGAAGAAGTGAGAGAAAAGGCTGGCGCGAGTTACTCACCTTACCCATTTAGCAGCAATGATTTTCTTCCCACAGGATTTGGTTATTTGGGGCTGTTCAGTGTGACAGACACAACGCAACTTAAATTAGTGGAAGAGAGTTTCGATGCGGTATTGTCTCGAGTGAAAGCTGATCATGGCATTGATGCTGATATGTTGCAACGAGCGAAACAACCGCTTCTACAATGGTTAGATAGCCTGCCAGAAAAGAATGTATTTTGGCTTGATGTCGCATCGTTAACTCAAACTTATCCGCATCGCTATAGTCGTTGGCAGGAGGTTCGTCGCGCCATCAATCAGGTGAGTACGAATGATCTGCGTCATGTTGCTAATCAATATTTACAAGCAGACAAACGACTGAGTGTTAAAATATTACCCAGCACTACCTCTGCAATCTCAAAATAAAATGAGCCTCCTATTGGGGGCTCATTTTTATGATGAAACTTATCACTTTGTTATATTTTTCTTGGACTAATGTCACTTATTTAAATATGGAT
>NZ_CAWNIB010000200.1:0-2924 GCF_963874405.1 Vibrio sp. V08_P9A1T1 | reverse complement strand
ATCTGGCAGCGTGTTCCACACGCATTGAACAGGGATTTTCAAAGGTTTATCGCGCTTACTTACTGACATCATTGAAAAAAAATGCACTAAAGAAACAGCATCTTTTACATAATGAGTTAGGTATTTCTAACCATCAAATTAAACACATCAAAAAACTTTACGAATTTGACGATCTCATCACCGCGCCTTTGCATGGTTTTCAAGATGCGCAGGATTACTACCAGCAGTGCTCAGGCCTTTCAAAGCTGACACAAATTCGCGTGCCGCTACAAATCATTCAAGCGCAAGATGATCCCTTTATGACGGATGCCGTGATCCCCAAATTTTCTTTACCAGAGAATATCCATTACCGCTTATTTACCCAAGGTGGCCATGTCGGTTTTCTCAGCGGTAGCGCGCTTAAGCCTAACTTTTGGCTCGAAGAAGCACTTCCAACCTATTACGAAAACCTGCGTCACGGCAACCCTATTGACCATCAATGCAACGCATGATTAATCACATATCGCTTTAAATCGATACCCTTTTCTCCATGACAGTTTAAGAGGTCGTCATGCTTATTCCTTGGCAGCACATTGCGCCTGAAACACTGGATAATTTGATTGAAACGTTTGTATTACGCGAAGGTACTGATTACGGAGAGCAGGAAGTACCATTGCAGCAAAAAATCGAGCAAATAAAGAAACAGCTCGCAACAGGGGAAGCGATCATCGTCTATTCTGAGTTGCATGAAAGTGTGGATATTCAATTGCGTAAATAATTTCAGCTCAAAACAATCTACTCTTTTCGTGCTATATTGCAGCCATCGATAACAAGTACGTTACATACAGACAGGGTTTGTCATGTCAGCAAAACATCCAATTATCGCTGTCACCGGCTCGTCCGGTGCCGGTACAACTACGACCTCAGAAGCCTTTCGCAAAATGTTCAATATGATGAACATTAAACCAGCATGGGTTGAAGGGGATAGCTTCCATCGTTTTACACGGCCAGAAATGGATGTGGAAATTCGTAAAGCGCGCGAACAAGGGAAGCACATCAGTTACTTTGGTCCACAAGCCAATGATTTTCCTGCATTGGAAGAATTTTTCCGCCAATATGGGAAATTAGGCACAGGCCAAGTTCGCCGCTATCTACACTCTTTTGACGAAGCTGTGCCCTACAATCAAATGCCCGGCACCTTTACTCCTTGGCAAGATTTACCGGAAAACTCGGATGTGATGTTTTACGAAGGTCTTCATGGCGGTGTAGTCGATGGTGATGTAAACGTCGCGCAGCATGTCGATTTTTTGATAGGCATGGTGCCAATCGTTAACCTTGAGTGGATACAAAAGTACGTGCGTGATACTCGTGATCGAGGCCATTCACGTGAAGCGGTGATGGATTCCATCGTCCGTTCGATGGATGATTACCTCAATTACATCACCCCCCAATTCTCACGAACTCACATCAACTTCCAACGGGTACCGACGGTTGATACTTCAAACCCACTTAACGCCAAGGGCATCCCTAGTTTAGATGAAAGCTTCGTCGTGATCCGCCTGCGCGGCATAAAGAATGTTGATTTCCCCTATCTGCTCGCCATGATTGATGGCTCTTTTATGTCGCGCCACAACACCATTGTGGTACCGGGTGGCAAGATGAGTTTTGCGATGGAATTGATCGTCAGACCGATCCTGCAGCAATTGATTGAAACAGGTAAAATTGGCTAAGTGATCGGACAAGTTGACGGTTACTTTTCATACCGTGATCATGTGCACAGTTTTGCGTAAAAAATCATGCCACTGACACGATTAAAATCAAGAAATCGTTTCTGAAAAAGGATACTATCCTTAACCGAAACACAAGTTAGCTTGCAGCATTTGGAAAGTGCTCTTATCCTAGTAAGCTTATTTTAGGCTTAGCTACAATATGGAAAGCGGCAAGCGTACCCTGCAGAGGAAGTGAGATATTATGGTTCTAGGTAAACCTCAAACCGATCCAACACTAGAGTGGTTTCTTTCACACTGTCATATTCATAAATACCCATCGAAAAGCACGTTGATTCATGCGGGCGAAAAAGCAGAGACGCTGTACTACATCGTCAAAGGCTCGGTAGCGGTATTGATTAAAGACGAAGAAGGTAAAGAGATGATCCTCTCTTACCTAAACCAAGGTGACTTTATCGGTGAACTTGGTCTATTCGAAGAAGACCAAGAGCGTACTGCTTGGGTTCGTGCAAAATCTCCTTGTGAAGTTGCGGAAATTTCATTTAAGAAATTCCGTCAGCTTATCCAAGTGAACCCAGACATCTTAATGCGTCTGTCTGCACAAATTTCTCGACGTCTACAAGTCACCAGTCAAAAAGTGGGTGATTTAGCCTTCCTAGACGTGACGGGTCGTATTGCACAAACGCTACTCAACCTAGCGAAACAACCTGATGCAATGACGCACCCAGATGGCATGCAAATCAAAATCACCCGTCAAGAGATCGGCCAAATTGTAGGCTGTTCTCGTGAAACTGTGGGACGTATTTTGAAGATGCTCGAAGAGCAGAATTTAATTTCTGCCCATGGTAAAACTATCGTGGTGTACGGAACTCGTTAATTTTCAAACGCAAACACCTTGATTAAAGAGCCAGTTTTACCGGCTCTTTTTTTTATTTCGCCAACTCTTTGAATTATTTCCATTCGCTTAAATTATCTCTCATCCGTTCATCACTTAAAAAAATCTGAACTATACTAATTTCACAGATAAAAATACCTAACGTATTGACATAGTACGTAATAATCTCGATGTGAATGGTGGGAAATATGGATATTGCTCATAAATTAAAAATAAAGCATAAGGTAGGAATTCTATCTATTATTGCCATTGTCGGGTTTGCCGTATTTTTATTTCAACAATACCAAGTTCAAACCCAGACTCAACTCAGTATTGAGCAGATA
>NZ_CAWNIB010000199.1:0-25604 GCF_963874405.1 Vibrio sp. V08_P9A1T1 | reverse complement strand
CGTTTTACACTATTTTTCCGTGCTACTGGCGAGGTTGGTTTTCTTGATCCATTTTCAATGAGCGAATCATTCGCAGTCACGTCGCTGGTGGTTGATTGGATGTAAGTCGTCAGCGGATGCTAATAATAACTCTCTAGGATTGAGAAATGAAAAAAGTACAACGTCAAATGAAGTGGCTATTCCTCGCAGCCTCTATCAGCGCAGCACTACCAGTATCAGCCGCGAAAATGGTGCAGGTTGATGATCCAAGTCTACTAGAACAAGCTTTATCCATGCAGGCTCGCAGTATTGTGCCAACACAAAATGGCTTTCAGGTGGTAAAAAGCGTCACTCTACCTAATGGTAAAGTCAAAGTTCGTTACCAGCAGATGTATCATGGTTTACCGGTCTTTAATACGTCAGTCGTAGCAACGCAAACTGAGAAAGGTATCGGCCAAGTTTACGGCATGATGGCGCAGCAAATTGATTCTGATGTGGTAAGTACTTCACCACAAGTTGAACAAAAGCAGGCGGTTAGTATTGCACTTACGCATTACCAACAACAAAACCCATCACTAACGAGTGCGGATCTTGTTACAGAAAACGAGCGTGCTCAATTGATGGTGCGTTTGGACGAAAACCAAATGGCTCAAATGGTTTATTTAGTCGACTTCTTTGTTGCAAGCAATGAGCCTGCACGGCCATTTTTCTTTATTGATGCGAACTCTGGTGACGTATTACAAACTTGGGAAGGGTTAAACCATGCAGAGGCGACGGGTACTGGACCTGGTGGAAATCAGAAGACAGGTTTTTATCAGTACGGAACAGATTTCCCAGGGTTAGTGATAAATAAAGTAGGCAACACCTGTAGCATGGTGAATAGCGCTGTAAAAACCGTGGATATGAAGCATGCGACATCGGGTGGTTCAACGTTCAGCTATTCATGTACCGACGCGAGTAATTACAACGATTACAAAGCGATTAATGGCGCTTATTCACCGCTTAATGACGCACACTACTTTGGTAAAGTGGTGTTCGATATGTACAAAGACTGGATGAACACCACTCCATTAACCTTCCAGCTAACTATGCGTGTGCATTATGATAGCAACTATGAAAACGCCTTCTGGAACGGATCGTCCATGACCTTTGGTGATGGCCAAAATACATTTTATCCATTAGTGGATATCAACGTCAGCGCGCATGAAGTGAGCCACGGCTTTACCGAGCAGAACTCAGGGCTTGTTTACCAAAATATGTCTGGTGGTATCAATGAAGCGTTCTCTGATATTGCTGGGGAAGCGGCTGAATTTTATATGAAAGGCAGCGTTGACTGGGTGGTCGGGAGCGACATTTTCAAATCTTCCGGTGGCTTACGTTATTTTGATCAACCGTCAAAAGATGGCCGTTCTATCGATCACGCTTCTCAATACTACAATGGATTAAATGTTCACTATTCAAGTGGTGTGTTTAATCGCGCGTATTATTTGCTAGCCAACAAAGCCAATTGGTCGGTTCGTAAAGGTTTTGAAGTGTTCACCGTCGCTAACCAGTTATATTGGACAGCAAACAGTACCTTTGACCAAGGTGGATGTGGCGTCGCAAAAGCGGCACAAGACTTAGGTTATAACAAAGCGGATGTGGTTGATGCCTTTAACCAAGTGGGCGTAAATGCTAGCTGTGGCGTAGTGCCTCCAACGGAGAATGTGCTAGAAAAAGGCAAACCAGTAATAGGGTTACAAGGTACGCGAAGCTCCGAAGCCTTCTATACCTTTACGGTCGCAAGCTCAACCAGCGCTAAAGTTTCGATCAGTTTGGGCTCAGGTGATGCTGATTTGTATGTCAAAGCCGGCAGCAAACCAACCACTTCTTCGTGGGATTGTCGCCCTTACAAATCGGGTAACAATGAACAGTGCACAATTTCTGCAACACCAGGAACCACCTACCATGTGATGCTCAAAGGCTATAGTAACTACAGTGGTGTAACATTAAGACTGGATTAATCATCTTTATTGATTAAATTTAAAGGGGCACGAGTCGGTGCCCCTTTGTTATGTAGGAGGGTATTCAACGATAGGTTGTTCAACAACCACGGTGTTTGTTTCTAGTCTTTTCTTGCCAGCTTCTCCGCCTCCACAAATTCGCCTTGTCTTAAGCATCGAAACACCGATTTGTTGTTATGGCTTGCTATCGATATAACCACAGCACTTTTGTTATATGTAGTGTGAAAATGTCGTTAGATAAATTGATGGACGCAATTGCCGATCAAGGTTGGTACATATGGGATGACTTTTTAACACCAGAGCAAACCAAAAACCTACGAGCGTGTACGCCACCGCAGTTACAAGTGGCGCGAATTGGCAGGCACGATGCCTTGCAATTAGAGGTTGAAATACGCAACGATAAAATCCAGTGGATTGAAAACAGCATGGGCCTGCCTGTGCAAGACTATTTGCAACGTATGGAGCAAATTCGGCAAGAGGTTAACCGCCACTTTTTTCTTGGGCTATTTGAATACGAAGCTCATTTTGCCAAATATGAAATAGGGGCATTCTACCAAAAACACCTCGATGCCTTTACAGGTAACGCCAGCCGCAAACTGACGACGGTATTTTATATGAATGATCGGTGGTGTGGTGCTGATGCAGGTGAGTTGGTTATTTACGATGTTCAAGATCAGTATCTCGCGACGGTTGCACCGATAGCGGGGCGTTTACTGGTCTTTTTATCCGAACGTTTTCCGCATGAAGTACAACCTACCAACGCTGAGCGTTTCAGCATCGCTGGGTGGTTTCGCATTAATGGCGTGACAGGCAACAAGCTCGATATTGCCAGTTAACGCAAAAAAGCTAATAAGTAAGCGTGGCTTGTGTGTTGCCACGCTCTTTTATCAGTCAAATTTGATCAGGGTAAAATGAGGATGTGAGCTTAATGCCTCCATCATCAATAAGGCATTGGTTTCAATTAAGTGTTCACTTTGCTCATTTTTCAACACAATGCACTCTTGTTGGTGTTCATTGCGCAGAGTGTCCATCGCGGTACCTGAATAGGTAAGACCATTTTTTAAGGTGAGCTTGACGGGCAAATGAAACAAACACGCGAGCTCAATGTAATCATATTGACTGCAAGTGACCATTATTCACTCCTATGACGTTACGCGGGCTTATTAAGATACGCGTTTTGCAAAATGTACATGCGCTTTACGTCACGATATTGGCCATTAATGAAGAATTCTTCAACTAAGTGCCCTTCCTCAACAAAGCCGGCTTTTTGGTATAAATGGATGGCTTTTTCGTTTTCCGTCGACACATGCAGGTAGATTTTGTGTAGGTTCAAAATGGTGAAAGAGTAGTCTAATGCTTTGTTGATCAAGGTTTGTGCAAACCCTTTTCCTTGGTGCTCTGGCGTGATGATGATCTGAAACTCGCCACTGCGGTGAATGTAATCAATTTCAATTAATTCAACGAGACCGATCAGTTCCTTATCTCGGTTCTCAACCACAAACCGACGCTCGGCGTTATCGTGAATGTGCTTGTTGTACAGCTCTTCCAGCTCATCAAAAGATTCATAAGGCTCTTCAAACCAGTAAGACATAATGTTGCGGTTGTTATTGAGATCATGGATAAAGCGTAAGTCACCGCGCTCTAACGCTCTTAATGATAATTGATTATTCATAGCAAACCTTCATTGAACTAAGGCATTCATCTTATGCCGACTTTGTTGCAATACAAGTGGTTAGTCAGCAATTTTTTAAAATGCGTACGCTTACGTCTTGTGATCTGATGCTGCGAGATGAATCAGTTTGGTCAGTTTGTTGATGCTTTCCTGCCATGCTATGTTGTCTTCAAAGTTCGCTACACTGAAACGGATACAGTGTTGGAATTGCCCCTGTGTTGCAAAAAGATGCCCCGGCAGGAGGCTGATTTTGTTTTGCAGGCCACGTTGATAAAGCTCAAAACTATCGATGAATGGCGGAAGTGTCAGCCAGCATAAAAATGAACCTTCAGGTCGGCTTAATTGAAACTGCCCTTGCAGCGACGGGTAGTGATTGAGCGAGGTGGTGAGCAATTTGGCAAAGCGCTGCTGGTTCAGTTGGTAAGTGCGGCGCATTTTGGCTAGATGTTGACGGTACTTACCACTTTCGAGAAATTCCGCTACGGCTGATTGGATTAAATTCAAGCTGCCCATATTCTCGCTGAGCAGTATCTTTTCTATTTGCGCTTGATACTTTCCAGCGATGATCCAACCGATCCTCAGCCGTGAATCCAAGGTTTTGGAGAGCGAATTGATGTAAATAACGCGGCCTTTGCCATCCAACATTTTCAAACAAGGTATCGGCTTTTGAAAATACAGGCCACCAAACACATCATCTTCAATAATTGGTGTATCACCACTGACAGCCAAAAGCTGTTTACGTTTTTCCAGAGGCATTTGTGAACCGGTTGGGTTGTTAAAATTCGGCGTGACGAGAATTGCCTTAATCGGCCATTGAGATAGCGCTTGTTCGAGGGCGCTGATGTCGATGCCTTCGAGACTATGGCTGGGGATCTCCACCACTTTTAAGCCTAATGATTCAAGCAACAGCAGCGTGCCAAAATAACAAGGTGACTCAACGGCCACAATGTCTTCGCGCTTGGTTAATGCACGAAATGCGAGGCTGATGGCCTGCTGACCGCCATGCGTAATGGCGATTTCTTGTGCTTTGATTTGTAGGCCCAAATCTTGCGATATTTTTAGCAGTTGTTTGACTAAATGGCTATTACCTGGCGGTAGCTGATAGTGGCTAGGAATGTGCGTTTGCTGGCGGCTGTGGCGGCCAATTTCTGCATACAAACTACGAATCGCGGCGCTTTGCGTATTAGGATGCGCTGAACCTGCGGGCATGTGATGTTTCACTGTGGGTTGAACCAAAATTGATTTAGATAAAGAGAGCAGGTCAATGCTATTGGGTTGTGGCAGCGGAATATCCAAAGGGGTTACAGCACCTTGGACTCGATAGCCTGAACGAGGCTGAGAGTAGACGATATTCATCGCTTCTAACTCTTGATAAGCACGAATAACGGTATTTTTGCTGACAGACAGTTGTTCGCATAGCTGGCGAATGGAAGGCATTTTATCGTGTGCGTGGAATAAACCATCGTCGATGGTCTGCTTAAGATGACGTTTTACCTCGGTATATTTAGGTTCAGTATATTTAGGATCCGTGTTTTTAAGCTTACTTTTCATTCTGTACCCACTAAATTATTCAGATCTGTGCCTTTTGCGCATAACTGTACCCAAATAAAGTAGCAGCATAGAATCGATTGTGGCTAGGAATTTTGTGATGTTTGTAAGAATGATCCCGTTCTTGTTTGTCGTGCTATGGGCATCTGGTTTCGTTGGCGCAAGGTTTGGCTTAATGTATGCGGAACCTGCCACGCTGCTCACGCTGCGCATGGTGGCGAACGTGGTGCTTTTTATTGGTTTGCTGTTATTGCTCAAAAGGCGCATTCCGCGTGGTCGCCATTTGTGGCATTCCTGTATAACGGGCGTGTTGATTCATGGTTGCTATTTGGGCGGAACCTACCAAGCGATTTCTTGGGGAATGCCAGCAGGTTTAAGTGCTCTGCTGGTGGGGACGCAACCCATTTTGACTGCGCTGCTGCTGGTTTTTATGAGTACAGAGCGCTTTAATCTGGCGCAGTGGTTAGGGTTAGCTCTTGGGTTTTCTGGGATAAGTCTCGTCTTGATGGGTAACATTGAGTGGCAATCGGAAGTGCACAAATGGCCTGCCATTAGTTTGTGTTTGTTATCTCTGCTCGGCATCACACTCGGCACCTTATATCAGAAAAAATTTTGCCAAGGTGTGGATATGATTGGCAGCGCTACCGTGCAATATGTGGCTGCGTTATGCCTATTTTTACCTTGGGCTTGGAGCTTTGAAACCATGCAAGTGCAATGGACACCGACCTTTATCATGACACTGGTATGGTTGGTTGTGGTGCTGTCATGTGTCTCTATTTTATTGCTGTTGTATATGGTTGAACACGGTGCGGCCTCAAGTGTGGCTTCAGTGTTTTATCTTGTACCGCCAACCACCGCCATTCAAGCATGGCTTGCTTTTGATGAATCATTGGATGGGTTTGGTGTTGCGGGCTTCTGCCTTGCCGTTACGGCTGTTTATCTGGTGGTGAAAAAGCCGAATCTGCTGAGAAAATTGGCGAAACCGGTATTTGAGCGTTCATAAAATTCACCCCTATAAACCGAACTTAGAATGGGGTGCTCTGCTGGTGGTTGGGTAATCAATGGATAATTTCTGACTCGCGGCGGCACCTAATGACTTTGCCAATTTTTTCAGATTGATCTTAAAGCGATGCACTCAAAAATGCGCTGCCCTTCCTCTGTTTTCCTAAAATATTTTACTGTGTCATCTAGTTTTAAACTAAGTGAAACACAACTGTCATATTTGCGTCCTAAAGTGAGTTTCGTTCAATACACAACGGCAATAAAGCCTCTTAAGGATATTTGTGATGAAAAAGACAGTAATCGGTGCAATCGCTCTTTTAGGTGCATTGGCAGTTAACCCAGTTTTTGCAAAAGAAACCATTTCTGCTGTTGGCTCTAGCAGCGTAACGCCATTGATGGAAGTTTTCTCTGAAACATATATGAAGAAAAACGCGGACGTGTTTATTGAGGTTCAAGGCCCAGGTTCTTCTGCGGGTATTAAAGCCGCTAAGAACGGCAGTGCGGATATTGGTATGTCTTCACGTGGCCTAAAAAGCTCAGAAAAAGAAGCATCATTAGTTGAAGAAAAGATTGCGCTTGATGGTATAGCGGTGGTTGTGCATCCAAGCAATAAAGTAAAAGGGTTGAGTGCTGAACAAGTCTCTGCCGTTTACCGAGGCGAGATCACGAATTGGAAAGATGTCGGTGGTGAAGACAAACCTATCGTTGCAATTACTCGCGATACCGCATCAGGTACTCGTGGTGCATTCGAAGAGATTATGAAACTGACAAAAAAAATCTCAGACAAGACGGTATCTGCTATCTCTCAACGAGCTCAAGTAGCTAACGGTAACGGTAGTTTGAAAACTATGGTTGCGTCTAACCCTTATTCCATCGGTTACATCTCTCTTGGCACCGTTGATAACACGGTTCATGCCTTAGCGGTAGACGGTACTGATGCATCGGTAGATAACGTGAAAAATGGTTCATATAAAGTGGCTCGTCCTTTCCTTGTACTGTACAAAAAAGGCCAACCATCCGCTCAAACGCAACAGTTCCTTGATTGGATGCTAACGCCTGAAGCTCAAAAACTCGTTGCAGAACATCACTATATCGCAGTGAACTAATTGACTCTCCCATTCGACTTGAAGTTGCAGCGGCGTTGTTTCGTTCAGCCCAATCACATGCTTTATCCATGTGGATGGGAATTCACTGACTTGCTGTTTAGCCGCCACTTCAAGTTGTTTGGGGAAATAACTTTAAAAGTTTGCTTGGCCCATCGTTGGGGCTGAGCCTTTTCTATCCACGTCGATTCCATCGAATAGTGAGATTGATACTATGACCATCGCAACAAATAGTGAAAAGCTTATGAACAACGTTTCTACGCAAGCTTCCAAACGTGCACTTCGTGCTAAAAAGCGTGTGGACTGGAAAGAGCGCATTTTCCACGGGTTGTTTCTTACCAGTGCCATTATTGGCATTGTGTCTCTTGCCATCATTGCCTACTTCATTTTCCGCGAAAGTATTCCCGCATTTCAAGAAGTGGGTATCTCGGGTATCGTCCTTGGACAAGATTGGTTGCCGCCAGCTCTGTATGGTGTGGCAACTATGATTGTCGCTTCTGTGGTTTCAACGTTTGGTGCGGTTATCGTTGGTGTGCCTGTGGGCGTCCTCACCGCTATCTTCATTGCAGAAGTAGCACCAAAACGTGTCGCGAATATCATTCGCCCAGCCGTTGAATTGCTCGCTGGTATTCCTTCTGTGGTTTATGGCTTCTTTGGTCTTGTGATTATTGTTCCTTTGATTCAGGACATTTTCCAAGTTCCTGCGGGCAATACCATTCTCGCGGGCATTATTGTGCTTGGTGTCATGATCTTACCGACGGTGATTACCGTGTCCGAGACTTCTATTCGCGCAGTCCCTCATGCGTACAAAGAAGGTTCTTTGGCATTAGGTGCATCCAGTATTTTTACCATCTTCAAATTGCTGGTACCGGCAGCTCGCTCCGGAATTATGACCGGCGTCATCTTAGGAATTGGGCGTGCGCTCGGTGAAACCATGGCCATTATTATGGTGATGGGCAACGCGCCAGCGATGCCTGAAGGTATTTTAGACTCAGCACGCACGCTGACAGCCAATATTGCGATTGAAATGTCTTACGCAAGTGGTGTTCATGCCAGTGCGCTTTACGCAACAGGCGTTGTGCTATTGGCATTCATCATGATCTTGAATGCCACATTGCTCTATTTAAACCGTGAGAGAGCGAGATAATAGTGATGGATACAGTAAAACTAAAACGTGCCCGCCAGCTAAAAGATAACGTATTGAAAATATCTATTTGGATTGCGGCCGCTGTAACAGTCGGCTTCCTATTTTGGATTATCTGGTACATCCTTTCTAACGGGCTACAACACGTAGATTGGAATTTCGTTACTGACGATTACACCCGTACTGGCAATGAACACGGGATCTTCCCGATGATCATATCGACGATTTATATGGTGATCGCTTCTATTTCGGTGGCCGCCCCGTTGGGTATTATGACGGCGATTTATCTTACCGAATACGCCAAAATCGGTAGTCGCTTGGTGAAAGTGATCCGCTTTTGTACCGAATCTTTGGCGGGGATCCCCTCCATTATCTTTGGTCTATTTGGCATGACCTTCTTTGTGGTGATTCTAGGCTTAGGCTTCTCTATTTTGTCGGGTGCGCTAACGCTCAGCATTTTGATTTTGCCTGTGATCATTCGGACCACAGAAGAAGCGTTGATGGCCGTCCCTCAAACTTATCGCGAAGGTTCTTATGGTCTTGGAGCCTCAAAAATATACACCATTTGGCGTCTGATTTTGCCAAGTGCAATGCCCGGCATCCTTACGTCAATTATTTTGAGTATTGGTCGTGTTATTGGTGAGTCGGCCCCTGTGTTTTTAACCGCAGGAATGGTGGCACGTATTCCAGATTCATTGCTCGATTCAGGCCGCACCCTAACCGTTCACCTTTACAAACTCACAACAGAGCTGTTCACGGTTGAAGAGTGGAATCAAGCCTACGGCACAGCAACCGTGCTGATTGTGGTTGTGCTACTGATCAACATGGTGACGAAGCTAATCGCAAGACGATTTAATACCGCTTCTTATTAAGTAGAGCGTTGGGCGCGATTTACAGAATTTTGAGAGATAACAAGAATGAACAAATTTAATATTGAAAACCTAGACCTTTTTTATGGCGATAACCAAGCGCTAAAATCAATCAACCTGCCTATTCCAACTCGTCAAGTGACAGCGCTGATTGGCCCTTCTGGCTGTGGAAAATCGACTTTATTACGCTGTTTGAACCGAATGAATGACCTCATTGAAGGCGTGACTATCACCGGTAAATTGGCGATGGATGGGCAAGATATTTACGGCAATATTGATGTTGCAGATCTGCGTATCAAAGTGGGAATGGTGTTCCAAAAGCCAAATCCGTTCCCAATGAGTATTTATGAAAACGTGGCGTATGGCTTACGCGCACAAGGGATTAAAGATAAAAAGCACATCGATGAAGTGGTTGAGCGCTCATTGCGCGGCGCGGCGTTGTGGAATGAAGTAAAAGATCGCTTGAAGTCGCATGCGTTTGGCCTCTCTGGTGGTCAACAACAGCGTTTGTGCATCGCACGTACGATAGCGATGGAGCCGGATGTGATTTTGATGGATGAACCAACGTCCGCCCTTGACCCGATTGCAACACACAAAATTGAAGAATTGATGGAAGAGCTGAAAAAGAATTACACCATCGTTATTGTCACGCACTCAATGCAGCAAGCGCGTCGTATTTCTGATCGCACGGCGTTTTTCTTAATGGGGGAATTGGTTGAACACAATGATACACAAGTGATTTTCAACAATCCTAAAGATGATAGAACCATGGGATATGTCAATGGCGATTTCGGCTAATCACTTATTGCAGCGACTAACCTGAAATAATAGCGGACTCATTATAACTATAAAGCGATGGTAACTTTGCCCCTCATACAGAGGGGCTTTTTTGTAGAAACTTCATGGCATACATATTCTTATCCGCAATATGTATTAATTGATTAATATTGGCTGAATCTTTAGGAAAAGAGGCAATACCGATACTGGTTGAAAGCTTTGCTCCCACTCCATTATCCACGAAGAAATTCTCTTTAAAACACGCTTTAATGTGGCGTTGCATAATGCTCAGTTCCATCGCATCTACGCTATGGATGATCAGGGCAAACTCATCACCCCCCATACGAAATACCGAATAATCAAAGGTTGGAATCGAATGTGTTAAGCGAAACGCTACTTGCTGCAACACACTGTCCCCTGCTTTATGACCATTTTGGTCGTTAATGGGCTTAAAGCCATTTAAGTCGAGAAGAAAGAGAGAGAAGGGGTTGTTGGTAGAAATTTGATTCAGCTCTTCAAACATAGCAAGGCGGTTAGCAAGCCCAGTTAGAGGGTCAGTTAATGCTAAGGTACGCTGAGCAACCGCTTCTTTATGAAAAATATAGCTAACTAAGCCAATGCAACCCAGCATCAAGAACATCAGCAGAAATTGTACCTGTGTTAGCCTATTTGCTTTTTCTTTTTGCTCTAGATAGATAGGGCTTTGCAGTTGAAAGTTTTGGTTTACATAGCCGATAACTTGGTCGTAAATCAAGTGGGCATGTTTTTCAAATACAGCCAATGACTTTTGATCTTTAACGGCCAGCAATAAGCTTTCTAATATTTTGAAATCATCAAAGTTGTTCTTAAAGAAATGCTGGGAATCCGTTCTACCCATAAAATTATCCGATTCCTTACTCGTTAGAATCAAGTCAAAACGGCTCCAAATCAGCTCATACTGCAGCCAAGTGTGCGCTCTCTTCTCCTGTGAATCTAAGTAATAAGGAATCGAAGCAACCAGCTCAGAATACTCTTTGGTGAGCTGGAATAAATACCAAGTTGCATAGTTACGTTGGTCGGTATAGGAGTTGGCTAAAGAGCGTGTGGTCGAAAGTATATACAAATTAGCGACGATCAAGGTGGCTGACAGGACAATCAACAGTGTTTTTGCCCGGTATAGCAAGGGGTGTAAAGTGCTGTGTTTTGTAAAATTCATTATTTACCGTGAATCAATAGTTTTTCTAACTGCCACACCATTTGGGTGTAATAAATGCCATTGTCTATTTGTGGATATTTATCTAGATTGTAGATCAGCCAAAACGGCCCCTTGTTTCTTATTTTCATTTCATCGCCATTCATGTGATAAGCAATAATGGGTTCATAGCGAGTTAAGTTTTCAATTGCAATATTAGCGGCGTAATCATTAATGGCCAAAAATGATACAGAAGAAACCTGTCCAACTTGCAAATGATTAATTAAATCAATAACTTTAAAACCAGTGAAAGTATTTTCTTTTGGTAACCAAGGAAGCTGAGTCGTGAAGGTTTCACGAGGCAGTATCTCTGCCAATTGTGCAAGAGAATAAGTAACCCGATCTTGGTTTGGGAGGGTAATAGTTAAGCTTGCAGCATGAACAAATAAGCTGAAAAAAATAAGTGGTAAAGCGGTTATCCATCTCATCATAAACTACCTTATTTACTTCTGCTTTTTTCTTAGAGCATAGGCTAAAAGTATAAGGTGATAATTTAATCAATGAAATTATTTTCTATTTATATTTCTGTTAATTTGGTCGAATCAATCTTTAGTTTAGAACAAAAAAATCCCCACATAAGTGGGGACTTGCATATTGAAATGTTATTAGTGCCGTTACTGCTGCATTGTTTACTAAAAAATGAGATGTGCTACACCAGCTATCACTGGCAGTGTAATGAGCGTACGCAGAATAAATATGACAAACAGCTCAAGGATGTTGACAGGAATTTTGCTGCCTAACATTAATGCACCCACTTCAGACATATAGATCAACTGAGTCACTGACATGGCCGCAATCACGAAACGTGTCATTTCATTATCAATGGAAGCCGCAAGAATCGCGGGAATAAACATATCCGCAAAGCCGACCACAATGGTTTGAGATGCTTGAACAGCCTCAGGTACACCAAGTAATTCTAGAAAAGGAATAAACGGTTGGCCCAATACAGAAAATACAGAGGTGTATTCTGCAACAATCAGAGCCAGAGTACCCAAGCCCATCACGACAGGTAGCACACCAAACACCATATCAACAGCGTTACGCATGCCTTCAGCGAAGATCGATTTTGCAGATTTAACTTGGCTTGCTTTCGCCAGTGCTAATTCCATCCCCCATGAGAACGAGGTATGGCCGCTTGGAACTGCATCGGCATCTTTAGCTGGAGAGGTACCATCAATATAAGTGTTCTTTTTGAAACTTAATGGTGGCAGGCGAGGAATGATGATCGCTGCAACAAAGCCTGCAAGGCAAATGGTGCCATAAAAAGGTAGGAACAGATGCTCTAGCTTAACTTGCGCAATAACGACTAAGCTGAAGGTAATTGAAACGGCAGAAAACGTTGTACCAACAATAGCGGCTTCACGCTGTGTGTAGAATTTGCTTTCGTACTGTTTGCTGGTCAGCAAAATACCGACACTACCGTCGCCCAACCAAGAAGCCATGCAGTCGATTGCGCTACGGCCTGGAAGGTTGAAAACTGGACGCATGATTCTGCTTAATAAACTACCAAATAGTTCCAGTAGCCCGAAGTTAAGCAGTAAAGGCAACAAAAGCCCTGCAAAAATAAATACAGAAAATAAAGTGGGTAATAAACCCTCAAGAACCATACCGCCAGTGTTTTCTTCCCAGATAGCCTTAGGGCCGATTTGGAAAAACGTCATGATGACGGCGATACCACCAAATACACGGACGGCTAACCAAAGAGCCGATGGATTAAAAAGCCCATTTAAGAAAGGACTCTTTGTAATGAATGCAGGTTGAAAAATTTTACATAAAATGGAAGCTGCAGACATAAAGGCGATGATCACTGTCACTATTGCAACAAGGTAATCGCCCAAAATAGCTTGGATAGATTTAGCAAGGACGGCAACTGGAATGGTTAAGTCACCTTGGTAGCTAATTGGCGCCATAAACAAAAATAGACCAATTAACGAAGGGATGAAAAACATCCAAAAGCTACTTTGTGTTGGTGCTACAGGAGCTTCAATAGTTTGAGCGTTATCTTGCATGTCGTGTCTCGTATTACTGCGGGTCAATAGTCACCAACTGGTGGCATAAAAATGCACTAAATAGCTCTATTTAGTCATTGCAGGCAAGAATATCTATTTTTAAGATGGCTTGCAATACTATTCATTAATCAAGGTTAAGTATTCAAACAAAAGAGCTGTTATTCTCAGATAACATGGTCATTTGTTTTGTTATTGTTGCATTGGTTAATAATCTGTTGGTGGTTGAGGCGTGCGTTTTAAAAAGAGTTAAGGAGGGCTGAGGAAAATTGGGCGGTTAAGGTAAGAGGGAAGGGTCAGTCAAAGGCCTTTAACCGGAGGCTAAAGGCCAAAAATGTATAGGTCCAATGAGGTTTATTGAGCCGTACTGATATTCAAACGTTGTAGGCTAACGCTAAGCGCATCATCGAATTGACTAAAGAAATTATCTTCACCGACCAAATCAACAATCCCCGCTTTTTTCAGTTTCATTGCAACACGAGTATTTGCACCAGAGATCAACACTTGCACATTCTTTTTATGGAAGTTTTCGATCATTTCCTCAATGGATTGCAGGCCAGTAATGTCCATAAATGGAACCCATTTAAGGCGAATAATTAAAATTTCTGGCTGCTCTTGAATGCTGCTCATCACACGCTCAAAGGTTTCAGCCGCAGCAAAGAAAAATGGGCCTTCTAAGGCATAAACGGCGAGCTCTCTTGGTAACTGAGTTTGCCCGTGACGAAGCAGCTCAGCACTGAGCTCATGGTGTGTACTGGCTTTTACCTCAACACTAGATGCCATACGTTTTACAAAGTGAAGGGTAGCGATGATCACCCCGATGTTGACGGCGACAACTAAGTCAGCAAACACGGTTAATCCAAAGGTTAGCAACAAAATAACCACATCGGCTTTGGGTGCACGTTTAACCAATTTAATAAAGTGGGGAACTTCACTCATGTTCCATGCTACGACGAACAAAATCGCACTGAGTACTGCCAGTGGAATATTGACGGCTAATGGTGCAAGTGCAATAAGGATAATGACCAGAGTGAGCGAGTGCACCACGCCCGAAAGTGGGCTTGTCCCCCCGTTGCGTATATTGGTTGCAGTACGTGCAATGGCGCCTGTTGCTGCAATACCACCGAAGAGAGGAGCAACGATATTAGCGATACCTTGGCCGACTAATTCTTGGTTTGAGTTGTGTTTGGTGCCCGCCATACCATCGGCGACCACCGCAGAAAGCAATGATTCAATCGCACCTAGCATGGCAATCGCAAAAGCAGGGCCAATCAATAGAATAATTTGAGAGAAGCTAACTTCTGGAAGCGAAAATTCTGGCAGTCCTTGAGGTATGCCTCCAAAAGCCGATCCAATCGTGCGGATCCCTTCAAAGCCAACAAAATATTGCAACACGGTAACGGTGACGAGAGCAAGCAGTGGCCCTGGTACTTTCGAGAGCTTCGGGATCTTAGGACCGAAGATAACCAGCGCGAGTGAAAATAACGCAAGGCCTGTTGTGGCCCAATCCATCTGCGGAAAGGCATGGAAAATAGACACTAATTTTTGATGAAAATGCTCACCTTCGATTTTGGGGAGGCCGAAGAATTCTTGCCATTGCCCAACCCAGATGATGACACCGATACCGCTGGTGAAGCCGACGATTACGGGGTCAGGAATATAGCGGATGATGCTACCGAGTTTTGCGACCCCCAGAACCAATAGAATCACACCGGCCATCATAGTGGCTATCTGCAGCCCACTGACCCCATATTGGCTAACAATTCCAGCGAGTATCACGATGAAAGCGCCCGTTGGGCCGGCTATCTGCACTCGCGAGCCGCCAAACAGTGAAACGATAACGCCTGCAATAATGGCGGTGTATATCCCTTGCTCCGGTTTCACGCCAGAAGCAATAGCGAATGCCATCGCCAGTGGCAGAGCGACAACCCCTACAATCAAACCTGCACTGATATTATTTAGCCACTGTTTTGGTCGTAGCAGACCGGCTTTATAGGATTCATATACGGCAAACATAATTGATAACCTTATTGAAAATAGGGGAAAATAGAAAGCGCGGTGGATTCTACGCTCATTTAAAATGCTGTAAAGAGGGGTGAATATTCAACGGAGGTTATAAATATAGTGGTTCGGCGGCGGAATTTTTACTATTTAGAGTGTGGATGTGAGTCTATTTTCTTATGATTCATTAGGTAGGATGTTTTTTATACAGAGATGGAGTTTGTGATGATTAATAAACGTTTTTTTAAAACAAAAGAAGAAGTTGAAGTGACCTTTGAAGTGGACGTCCCAGATACGGCTGGCAATGTTGCGATAGTAGCGGACTTTCTTGACTGGCAACCAGAACCAATGAAAAAGGTGGCGAAAAGTAATAGTTTTAAATTTAAAACCCGTTTACCTAAAGATGCTGAATTTCAATTTCGTTACTTGTTGGATGACCAACAATGGGTTAATGATCCTAGCGCTGACCAGTACATTGCCAATGGTTTTGGCGAGGAAAATAGCCTAGTAACGACTTATCAATAGGTTGTTGATAAATCTTGTGAAAGCGTGAAATATGATTAGGACAGTACTCATTTTTACGTGTAATTGTTGATTTATTATAAGGCACTCCGGTGCCTTTTTTGACCATAGAATCACACGATATAGGTGACTTTTGAAACAGAAAGTCTTAATCTTGAGGCTCTTTTGACTTAATCCACAGGATAGATAGTGCTTCCTCGTTCTCTCATTCTGCGCTTTTCTGAGCTTTCACTTCCAAAAAAAGCGTCGATTATTGGCCTACCGATTGTCGCGGCCATCGCATTTTCCTCGTCTATTCAGGATAGCTCCTTACAGCGCCAAATTGAGCTCTCTATTACCGAAACTCAAATTGTTCAGTCGATTTTATCTGATGCTATTGAGGTAAAAAATCTTCCGGATTTTGAATATGAGATTAAATCTGGTGACAATTTAAGTACTATCTTTAATCAACTTGGCTTTGGTTACCAAGACTTGATGAAGATTATGGAAACCGATTTAAACTACCTCGCATTGGATACGTTAAAACCTGGCAACATCCTCAGGTTTTGGAAAGCGCAAAATGGAAATGCGCTTTCCAAAATGGAGCTAGAATTTAGCCTAGTCGAGCGCGCGGTATATTCACGTTTAGATGATGGTACCTATGAGTTTCAAGATGTTAAAATACCGGGTGTATGGAAAGAGTTCGCCATGGTTGGCGAGATCCAAGGCAGCTTTTCTCAGTCGGTCAATTCGATAGGGTTAGGCAGCGCTGAGATAGAACAGATCGTCTCTTTACTTAAAGATAAACTCAATTTCTCTCGTGATCTTAGGGTTGGCGATCGATTTGAAGTGGTTCAATCTCGTCAATTTGTCGGTGAGAAATTGACGGGCAATCGTGAAATTCAAGCGATTAAAATCTACAGTCGAGGCAAAGACGTTTCTGCTTATTTACACCGTGATGGGCAGTACTATGACAAAAATGGCGATAGTTTACAGCGCGCATTTCAACGCTATCCGACGACAAATAAACGCATTACCTCTAACTTTGATGCGCATCGCCTGCACCCAGTCACAAAAAGAGTGGCTCCGCACAATGGTACTGATTTTGGTGTACCAGTCGGTACTCCGGTATTCTCGACTGGCGATGGTACGGTGATCATGACGCGTAAGCACCCTTATGCGGGTAATTACGTGGTGATACAACATGGCAGTACTTACAAAACACGCTATTTGCATTTGAGTAAAATTTTAGTGCGTAAAGGTCAGAAAGTATCGCGAGGTGAGCGGATCGGTTTATCTGGGCAATCGGGCCGAGTCACTGGGCCTCATCTGCATTATGAGCTGATGGTTCGAGATCGCGCAGTGAATGCCATGACCGCCAACATACCAATGGCAAACTCAGTGCCTAAAAAAGAGATGGCGGGGTTTGTTGCAAGGCGTAATGAACTCGATTCTATGCTTCAGCAGCAAGAACTGCGGTATGCCACCAGTGAGTCTTCGGCTGACCAAGAGTCTTAATGTGATAGCATAATGGATATTAGGAATCCCTCACTTTCAGAGTGAGGGTTTTTTATGCGCGCCGTACATGGCTCATGTTGTTCCAGTGAGTCACGATAGAGTGCGGTGTTTCTGGCTTTGAAAAATAGTAACCTTGGATCTGTTCACAGCCCATAGCATAGAGTTTCTCCAGAGCTTCTTGGTTCTCCACCCCTTCTGCGACGAGATCAACTCGAAGTTGATTTGCCAATTGAATAATCAACCAAACTACGCGCTCTGCTGTTTCGTTACACACCATGTTTTTGATAAAAGTGGCATCAATTTTAATGCAATCGATGGGGTAGCTATGGATGTAATTCAAGCTCGAATAGCCAGTGCCAAAGTCATCAAGCGCGATGGTAAAACCAAGTAGTCTGAGCTTATCTAAGATGTATCTAACTTCACTGGTTTGTGAAAGTAGTACTGTTTCGGTGAGCTCAATTGTGAATTCATTAGGCTCAAAGCCGTATTGAGTAATGGTTTGCATTAAGTGTTCGAGATAGCGCTTGGAGTTGATCAGTTCATGTGCCGAACAGTTAAGTCCTAATTTTACCTTGTAGCCTAAGCCCTCCTCTAGCTCAACTTTTGCTAGGCATGCCAGCTCAACAATGCGTTCTCCTAATTCCACAATTAAACCTGACTGCTCAGCAGTGTCGATAAACTCAATCGGTGAAATCGCACCCAGAGTTTCGCTATTCCAGCGAGTGAGAATCTCAAAATAGTTCCACTGTTCTTGGTGACGACTGACGATCGGTTGCGCCACCACAAATAGCTCACTATTTTTACTGGTTAACTTATTGAGTTCACGGCGTAGAGCTTCTGTGATTTGGGTTTGACGATGGTATTGGTTACTCAGATGGGTATCATAACAACGGATATTACTACCGCGAGTTTGCTTACACTCTTTGAGTGCTAAACAGGCATTGAGAATCAGTTGATCGGCCGTGATTGTCTCTTGAGTTTTCCTTGAAATGCCAATGCTTAAGCTAATTTTAATGCGATGTGATGCATCGACATAACCTGTATTTAGCTTATCCAATATACAGCGGCAGATTTGCAACGGATCATTAGAGAAGGTGATAAACGCATATTCATCCCCAGCGATTCGAAATGCCAAATTCTCTTCCGGAACGCTTTGAATGATGGCATTAGCCACAAACTTAATGATTTGGTCGCCAATATAGTGCCCATATAAGTCATTGATCGATTTAAAATTATCGATGTCTAAATAAGCAAGAGTAAACGGTTCATTGGTTGTTTCAACTAAGCGTTCTAATTTGTCAGCTAGATAACTGCGGTTCATTAAATCAGTCAGGTTGTCGTGAGAAACTTCATAGCTAAGTTGATTAACCAAGCTGTCAGAGCGTTCGCTCAACCACTTATTACGCAGGCTGTGAACGACTATGTTCGCAATGATTCGGTGGTAGCCAATCACGAATTCCTCATCTTCGATGGGAGAATAGAAGGTAGACACGAGCATTCCGAGTATTTCGCCATTCTTGGCACGTAGGGGAATACCGATATAGGCATCAATCTTATTTTCAATTAGAAACTTGTCATCAGGAAAAATTTTGGTCACTTGTGATGGAAACAGACAGTATTCCTGTTTTGATTTCCACACTTGCTCACACGGTGTTCCCCTGAGCGGATAACCCGTGTCGTTGTTGTCTGGCGTCTCACCAGCATGAGATAAGGTGTGAGCTCTGTAATGCCATTTGTCTAACTCGACGATGCATGTACAGCAGGTTTGAAAATGTGTATGCAGCACCAATGTGGCTCGATCATGTAACTCAGAGCCATCGAGCAGCATGAGCTCGTTAATGGTGTTTAGACTAACTGCATCCCTAGCCAATGATGTTTTAGTCATATGTCGTACTCTGTTTTTTTAGAATATGCACTTAGTGACTATGGTCGACATTGCGCAGTTTTGCCACTCGCAATGATGGGTACTTGAGACGCAAAAAATAAAATATTGGTTATTCAGCGGCTTAGTTGCAGAGTTTTATGAGTACTTTTTTGTCTAGGATAAATTTGCTCTGGTGGACAATTGTTTGATGGAAATAGACGTAACCCCAATTTAGCTACCTAGCTTCATTCGTTAATTTTTCTTTTAAGTAGTTGAGAAATAAATGAGTTCGAGTGTGTTGATAATCAAGTTTAGGGTAATAAGCGTAAACCGTTGCTTGATCAACGGTGATATCGGGTAGCAAACGTATCAGATTGCCCAAACGTAGTTCTTCTTTGACCATCACGTCGTTGGTGACAATCACTCCCATGCCATTTTTGCCTGCATAGAAAAGTGCTTCTGGATTGGTTGTCGCGAAATTACCCGATAACGATAGGCGTTTGCCCGTTGAGGTTTTTAATTCGCGCGTTGTGTGTTCTCCCCAAATCAAGACATTGTGCTGTTGAAGCTGTTCGGCAGATTTGGGCATACCATATTTTTCAATATAGCTAGGAGAAGCATAAAAGCCGGCCCTATGTTCAAATAGGGGTGAGGCTTTAAAACTGAGGGAGTTGAGTTGGTCAATTTCTCGGCTGATGAATAAATCAAGGTGAAGTTCGGGCAATTGCCCCGGAGTTGTTGTGGTCAGTTGGATTCGAATGTCAGGGTAGCGCTGTAGAAATTCATCTAAATACTGCACCAAAAATTTTGAGCCCACAGAGAGTGTCGCCCCAATTTTTAGTAGGCCAGCGGGAGTTTGGCTGACAGATCGTGTTTCATCAACCACCGATTGCCAACTTTCAAGTTGTGCTTTTGCTCGCTCATAAAAGAGAGCACCCGCTTCGGTTTGTGTCACCGTTCGTGTGGTGCGCTTAAGTAACTGCACGCCAATTTTCTCTTCCAGCCAATGTACTCGTTTACTGATGGCTGAGCTGGTGGTATTGAGCTTACGTGCCGCGCCGTTAAAGCTTCCTTCTTCAACCACTCGCATGTATGTTTTAACATTTTGTATCCAATCCATCGTTACCCTACTCATTCCTCATTGGAACTAATTCATTTCCTGAGTGCTTTATTATCAAATCTGAGTTGCCAATATATACTGAAAACGTATTTTGACACCACATCTACCGACGATAAGAGCTCACTTAGCAACCCATGAAAACTCTCGCTAGCACACCATTTAAAAAGACGCCGATGTTATTGGCGATGATGATCATTGCCACGGGCCAAGTTGGGGTGAGCATCTATTTACCTGCACTGCCGTTGATCAGCCGAGACTTAATGGTTGACCAAGCCAGTATTCAATGGCTCGTCACGCTCTTTTTAGTGGCGTTTGGGATGTCACAGCTTTTTTACGGGCCATTGTCTGATGCGGTTGGTAGACGCCCGACATTTTTACTCGGGCAGGGGATCTACTTGGCCGGTACAGTATTGTGTGTCTGTTTTTCGGATAATTTTCATGCGTTGGCTGCTGGTCGCCTACTGCAAGGGCTTGGCGCGGGAAGTGCTTCTGTTCTTGGCCGCAGTGTGCTGCGTGACAGTTATGATGGTCTGCAATTAACAAAGGCGCTTTCTTACATCGCCATCACTGCCTCAATTATGCCAATTATTGCCCCTGTGCTCGGTGGGTGGCTTGCCTTTCATTTAAGTTGGCAGTCCGTGTTTGTGTTCGTATTAATGTATATCTGTACCATTTTTATTCTAGGTTGGTGGATATTGCCAGAAACGTTGCCATACGCGAAACATCGGTTTCAACCTAAGGCCGTATTGCATAACTACTTGCTACTCTTGAAAAATTCCCAAGTGCTGACCAGCGCCAGTTACAACTGGATCAGCTATTTATCTAGCTTAGTGACTCTGTCGGTGCTGCCTTTTCTCTTGCAAAACAAGTTGGGGTTAACGGCCGCCGATTATGGAACCGTAATGATCGTCCCTTCCGCGGGTTTGATGATAGGCAGTGTTGCCGTTAACTTACTCAATGATCGTTTTTCATCCCAACGTTTACTTGCTTTGGCAATTGTCATTATGGCTTTTGCCGGTGTTTGGTTACTGATAACACCGATGAGCGTGTTCAATTTAGTGTGGGGATTTACTTGGTTAACGATTGCGCAAGGTATCTCATTTCCATTATCCACCAGCATGCTGCTCGGGCCACACAAAACTCAAGCGGGCTCCGTTGCGGCTCTATCTGGCTCCATTCAAATGTGCTTAGCTGGATTCTTAGGAGGATACTTGGTGGAAAGATGGATCACGAGTCAGATGTCGCTAGGCTGGTTCTATTTAGCAACCAGTTGCGCTATGTTTTTGGTGTTGTGTTCTTCCTATCGCTTACGTCAAACCAAATTCGCTTAATGCTGTTTATACCCTTCCGGTTTGAAGCGGTTTAAGTCTAGTGGTGCATTTACATCGTACATGTCGGCACAAGAGAAATAATTTGAGGTATAATCTCGGCGACATTAATTCGACGGAACAATCAATGCAACAAGATGAATTTCAAGCATTAGTCAAAAGCTTGTGCGAGCAAAAAACACTTCCTCAAGCGTTAGATATGCTGAAAGTATTTGAAGATCAAGATATTGCTGAAGCAGCCTTATCGTTAGTGGGTCAGTTTGCTTTAGCCGAAGTGGATGGGGAGCAACGCATTTACCACGTCGTGTTGCAAGAAAATGAGCAAGGTGAAGAAGAAGAGTTTGTTGAACACATTATGAATGAAGGCGATGACGTTATTAAGTTTGTTGCTTGGTTTTTTGAAACCATGTTTGAAGTTAAGCAGAAAGAAACTTACTTGGCTGCTGGTAAAACCTATAAGCAGCCTAAACGCGGTTAGCTGAAAATTAATCACTTTATTTTGTGACTCAAGTCTTGTTTTTGTTCTTTTTTGGACTAATATACACCTCGTTAGGTAAATAAATTACATGTTGAGGTGATTCATGGGTTATGAATTAGGTGGTGCTTACGTTGGTCAACTGATCGCAAAAAAAGCGATGTATGATGCAATGCATGGCAAACCACAAGCAAAGAAAAAGTCTTTCATTAAAACGCTAGTGAAGAAATTCAGCAAATAGTGAATGCCTAAGAATCAAAAAGCCCTAGCTTGGTAACAAGCTGGGGCTTTGCTTTATTTACTGGGGTAAAAATGACTGTGCAAATTCGTCTACCATTCGTCCACAAAGAGCCCGTATACCATTACTGACTAAAGAGTCGGCGGTTTCTGAGGCGTCAGTACTTTTTCTTCTAAAGTAACCAGATGCTCTGGGGCACTACTGACTTTTTTGGTTAGCCAATCTTCCAATTTATCACACCCGCCGATATAGCGGCTTTCTAGCCAAATTTGTGGCACAGTGACGGGCGTTTTTTGACCAATGATGGTTTTAACTTCTGGGATCATCCGGTACAGCGCCGCACTTTCTTTGACGACATCATGATAGGTGTATTGAATTCCCGCTTCATCCAGCAATTTCTTTGCTTTTACGCAGTACGGGCAAGTGGCTTTTCCATACACAATATTGCCAGTTAACTCGTCACGTTGTGCCCACTCTTTGATCACCGATTGAACCAAAACACCTCGATTTAACGCTTCTCCTTGGCTGATCACTTTACCTTCAACGACCAATATTGGGGCGTGCCATGCGCCCAATTTCAAGGGTTCCCACCAGTACGATAGCCAGTCTTTGACTTCTAACTCGATGGGAATGCCCTCCAGTTCATTATTGAAGGTGTCAGTCAAAATGTCCTTGGTGAGCGTACACTCGCCGCAAGGGATGGTGACTTTAAATGGACCCCAACTTCCAGCCCATCGGTATAGTGTGATTTTTATCGGTTTTGCCATCGTGTTTTCCTCAAGAAGCATTGCTTAGAGAATAGGAAAGAGTTGAGTGACTTTTTATTTCAACGCGAAGATTTTTTTGTTTCCCAGTGAGTAATAAAGGCCACTGAAGCGATAATGATGGCAGCGCCAAGCCATAATCGCCCGGGTGGTGCCCAGCCAAACACTAACCAACCCGCCAAAACATTCAGTGGCAGCTTCGCGTGATCAAAAGGTTGCACAAAAGACGCATCTGCCACCGCATAGGCTTTAACGATCGCCCATTGAGCCAGTGCTGTCATCGCACCCGCAAAAAGCAATATGAGCCATAGAGTGCTCCCTTGAGGTGTTTGCCAATCTGGTAAAGCGAGCAGTAGATTGAACGGTGTGATCAGTACCAAAAGGTAGACCACCATAGTAGACGGTGAGTCATGGGCAGACAGTTTTTTCACCATCAAAGAGTAACAAGCCCAAAAAAATGCCGCGCCAACAGGCAGCAACGATGCCCAGTTGAAATCGTCAGCCCAAGGTTCAAGGATGATCATCGCTCCGACAAAGCCAGTTAATGTTGCTCCCCAGCGTGCTGTACCCACTTTCTCTTTTAAAAAAAGGCCTGAGCCAATCGTGGCAAACAGAGGAGAGATCATCAGCAGTGCAATACCTTGCCAAATGGGTACGGGATAGGCGAGTGCCCATAACCAGAGTTGTATGCCAATCACAGATAAAAACACACGGAAAATATGCATGCTTAAATGCTCGGTGCGCAGCGAGTAGCGGATCCCTAACGTTGATAAATACGGCAAAATAACGACTAACGCGATGGCATATTGAACCAGCGCCACCGTGGTAGATGACAGGCCATAATTGATACTGGCGACTTGAGCAAGGCTATTGACTATCGCAAAGGCGAGGCCTGCGATTAGCATCCAACTTGCCCCTTGGATTGGGTGGTGAAGTATTTTGGTCATAGAGAAGAGGGTTATAGAAAAAGTCGTTGAATCATACTGACTTATCAGCGTTAAACCAATCTCTGAAATGAATGGAGTGGTTCAATAAATTTGAGCAAGTGTTATCCCTGCTGATTCCCACTTGTCTGAAACGCCAAACATTTTGCGTATGGGCTGCGGTGATGGGATAAAAAAAGCCCCCTAAAAAGAGGGCGAAAGAACATGAACGGCCAGTGCTCTGCCTTAGCACTGAAAAGAAGCACAAACGCTGCCATGCATTTGTACTTATTCCATAGCAGGTTGTGTGCCACATTTAACTTATTGAAAAATAGTGAAATTATATTTTTGGCTCTATGAAGAATGGTCTAGCCTAGTGCAATGTGTTTTATCGTGGTGCAATGCCGTCAAATAAAAAAGGCCAAGCGAGTGCTTGGCCAAAAGGATGATATCCTTAGGGAGTATATGCGTTCGTATGATTGAAATTAGAAGTTGTAACGTAGGCCTAGGCGAATAGAGTCTTTTGCATCATACGCAGTGCCGAGGTCTTTTTTATCTAGGTTGTTCATTTTGTAGGCAACGTAAGTGTAGATTGATTTATTGAAATCATAACGCCCTGTCAACTCAGCAAAATCACTTTTCGTCGTTGTGACGTTTGCAGTTTCATTTTCCGTTTTTTGATACACCCCAATCAAGCGGAAGTTACTTGTGATTTTGTATTGCGCAGCAAATTCAATCCCGTTGAATTCGCTCTTCGCTTTATCGTCCAAATCCCCTTGTGTATAGGTCAGGCCTAAGTACAAATCGTCCAACGTGTAATTTACACCGGCAATAATTTGATTCGCCGCACCTTGGCCTGTGCCATTATCGTTGCTTGCGTAGCCCAAGCCTAAACCAAGGCCGATAGGTAAGTTATAAATTGCAGAAAGACCAAAGCCATCGGTGTCTTTTTCTTCGCCTGCAATAAAGCTTGCTTTCACATTGAGGGCATCAAATGTAGCTGCGTAGAGGAAGGTGTTGTTGATTTGCTCATTACCTGCGTTGATGAACTCTTTTTGAGCGCCAGTATAAGTACCGATGTCTGACATTTGAGAAATTTGCACGCCAGCCGTATCTTGGCGGCCGACAGAAATAGCACCAAAATCAGCTTGTAAACCTGCAAATAGGTAACGTTGGTTGAAATCAGAATTCTTATCGTTGCTGGCGGAGGAATTAACCGTTTGCTCTGCTTCATAGGTTGCAAAACCTTTCAAAGAGTCAGAGATTTCTGTTGAGCCTGTAATGTTCAAACGCGCACGGCTTTTGTTTTTCATCGTGCCTTCAATTTCTTTGCCTTTGTCATCACCACCGAAATCGCCACGAAATTCTGCACGTCCACCAACTTTAAGCTCATTTCCATCCGCTTTGTAAACGGTCGCAGCAAAAGAAGAACCTGATACCAATGCTGTAAGAATTGCGGTTGCGATTGTTGCTTTTTTCATTTTATTTACCTTATCCATAATCAATGAGCTTCAGTGCTCGAACGGTTTGATGTGAGT